>NZ_JBSHBN010000063.1:14442-47194 GCF_053612025.1 Kitasatospora sp. NPDC054768 | reverse complement strand
TTCGCCTTGTTGGGCTTGTTTGCTCTCGCATCCGCCCCGGCGGCCGGGGGCCGGCTTCGGGGCGGGGCCGGGGGCGCGGTGGGCCCCCGCGGGCCCTGTCACCCGCTCAGAACCCGGAGGTCAGAAGCGCGGCGGAGCGGGAAGCACGGCCGACTGCAGCATCGGCATGCTCCACTGCTGGTTCGCCCCGTAGCCGCAGCCCGCGATCTGGAGCCGCGTGCCGCTCGCCGCCGGCCCGCCGGGGAGCTCGAAGCACTTGCCGGAGGCCGGGTGGAACAGCGCGCCGTTCGCGAGCGGGATCCACTTCTGGGCCGTCGTGCCGTCGCAGGTGTGGTACTCCAGCTGCGTGCCGTCGGACGTACCGGCGTTCACCGTGGCGATGCACCCGCCCTTGACCCGGACGGTGCCGTCGTTCCCGAACGCGAGCTGCTGCGCCTCGCTCCCGTTGCAGTTCACCAGCATGATCGGGTTGCCGTTGGCGGTGCCCGCGTTGACGTCGTCGACGCACATGCCCGCGTCGACGCCCGAGCGGACGACGCTGGTCGCGCTCGGCGCGGTCGGAGCCACCGCGAACGGGTAGACGGCGGTGCTGCTGATGGCTCCGTCGAAACTCGTGGACGGCTTGGACTGGTACCTGTACCGGCCCAGTGTGAACGGCCCCGAGGACGGCGGGCTGGTGCTGGCCCGGTGGACCTTGGTGCCGGCCAGGACACCGTCGACGTAGAGCGCCATCGCCCCGGTCTCGGCGTTGTAGGAGGCGGTCAGCCGGGTCCAGACACCGGGTCGGGTCTGGGCGGCGGCGTTCTCCGTGTCGGTGTAGTCGTAGGACCAGGTGTCGTCGTCCGTGTACGCCAGGCCGAAGTGCCAGTTCTTGCCCGCGCCGTCGCTGTAGAGCAGGAAGTTGCTGGCATGCGCGGTCTCCTGGCTGGCGACCACGCCGCCGGCCGCTCCGGACAGGACCCAGGTCGAGACGGTGAAGCTCTTGCGGGTGTCGACCACCGGCCCCGTCATGGTGACGTTCGAGCCCGCGCCGGGGTTGAAGTAGCCCACGGTGGCCGGCCGGCCGTCCACGGTCTCCGGGCCCCAGCCGACGTTCGTGGCCGACCCGTTGGTGCGCGCCTGACCGTCGCGGACGGTGTTGGTGCCGTCGTGCGCGGCCAGCCAGTTGCCGGCAGGGCGGTTGAGGTTGCCGAGCGCGACCGGAGTCTTCTCCAGTCCGGTCACCGTCGGGCCGCTGTTGACGTCGGCCGCCTTGGCGCCGAGGCCGGCCCAGGCGACCAGCTGGTTGTTGGTGTCCACGGCCCAGAGGTCCGGGATGCCGTCACCGGTCACGTCGCCGTTGGAGCCCACCTTCGGGTACAGCTTGGCGTCGGCGCCGTTGGCCAGCCAGCCCTTGGTGGGGCTGGAGAAGGCGGAAGCGTCGAAGGTGTTCCCGGGCGCCGGGGCCAACTGGTAGGCGTGGATGGTGCCGTCGAATTTCGAACGGGCCCACAGGGTGGGGATGTTCGTCCCCCTGGACGGGCCGGGGGTGATCAGGTCGTAGTAGTCCCAGTCCTGCTTGTCCTTGGCCAGGTCAGGCTCGGAGAGCAGGACGATGGGTCCGTCGAGGTGCTTGTTGCTGTCCTGCTGGCCGAGCCACAGCCGACCGTGTTCGATGAAGAGCAACGAGGAGTTCGGCAGGCCGGCCATGTTGGTCCCGGGGTTCCTGGGCGTGTCGCCGGTGGGGGAGCCGAACGCCGCGATCTGAGTCACCGCGGACCAGTCGGTGCCGTTGCCGTACGTTGCACAGTCGATCGGTGTGTAGTTGGGCAGGATGCATGAGTGGCTCTTGGACAGCTCGTATGCCGCTTGGCCGTCGAGATGCCCGACCGTGTCGTCATTCGTGTACAGGTAGAGCTTGCCGGCCCCCGGGGCATGGGCGACCAGATCGTCGACGTTCCGATCGCTGAACGAGCCCCGGTGGGTGATCTGGACGGTGCTCCAGTCCTGGTTGCCGACTGCACCCGGCGCCGAGGCCGGCTTGGTGTTCGGCGCCGCGTACGGGTCGGCGTTCGCGCCGACCAGGCGCAGTGAGCCGGTGCCGTCCGGCAGTAGGACGTCGGCCTTCCGGTCACCGTCGATGTCGCCCATGACCGGGTCGCCCGCGGCGGGGTTGCTCGGCACGAAGAAGGTGTACGCGACCGGCTGGGACATGTTGCCGGCGTTGTCCTGGGTCTGCAGGTAGAGGAAGTTGGTACCCCAGTGGTTGGCGGTGTACTTCAGCTGGAAGCTGCCGTCGCCGTTCATCTTGACGACGTTGCCGCCGTCGTTGCAGTTCCAGCCGGTGGCCGCGGCCTGGACCGGGTCGTTGGTCCAGCGGGCGCAGGCCAGGCCGGAGGAGCGGCCGCCGGTGGCCGGGGCCGGGTCGGTGCCGGTCAGGGTGAAGGCGCCCTCCTCGCCGACGCGCTTGGGGTGCCCGCCCAGGGTGCCCGACTCCGGGAAGTCGGTTGAGGTGACGCGGGCGGTCGGCGGAGTGCGGTCGATGCGCAGGAAGCACATCCGGCTGTTGTCGCTGGTGAGCGTGCCGTCGGTGGTGGCGGCGAACCAGCCGTACTGGTGGCCGTCGATCAGCGACCCGACGCTCGCGTACTTGGGGCCCGAACTTGCCGCCCAGCCGGTCTCGTAGAGCTTCGAGGATCCGTTGTCGTCGTCGTCCCAGATCTTGAACGAGGTCCAGAGCTGCTCGCCGGTCGGTGACCAGGTGTCCACGCTCAGACCGATGTCGGTGTTGATCCCGACCCAGCCCGGGTTGTCCCACGGATTGGCGGTGCCGGGGGTTTGGCACTTGTCGGACACCGCGTCACGGGCGAAGCCCGGCGACGGGTTGGTCCCGGGGTCACCGATGTGGGGCGCGATGTCGTACTTCACGACGATGTGAGGGTTGTTGGCGAACCGCTGACGGTAGTATTTGTTGTCCTCGTCGTCGGGCGCGAACATGAAGGTCCAGCCGTCCCAGTGCTCGCGGGCGGCCTGGACCATCTGGCTCTGGACGTCGAACTCCTTGCCGCCGCCACCGGAGATCCAGTTCGTGCCGACCTTGGAGCAGTTCCATGGCTCGGGACAGGGCTGGGCATTCCAGCGCGTCCATGTATTGATCGGGTTGCTGTTGGCCGATCCGGTCGAGTAGAGGCCCATCGGAGTGGGGGTTGAGGGGCTGGACGACTGTGCGACGGTGGCGTAGAGCTTGGCGGTGAGGACGGTCGAGTCCCAGAACGCCGAGTTCAGACCCACCTGGAAGTAGGCGCGTTCCTTGCCTTCCTTCTCGCAACGGTTGTTCGCGTTGATGTAGCCGCAGTAACCGGCTGCGGGCGTGTCCTGGCCGAACTTCGTGCCGTTGTACTCCGGCGTCTCCGGGTAGGCGGACTGTACCTGGGCCCAGGCCTGGGTGCCGTTGTCGACGCTGGGGTTCCAGCCCGGGTCGATGAACCAGGGGCCGGTGCCCTGCCCGAGGAGCGAGGCGTCCGGAACCAGGTCGATGCCGCCGCCACTGACGGTGGTGGCGATCGTTGCGGTCCGGGCACCGGGCCCGGGGGCCTTGCTGTCGGACCCGGCCGTTTCCGAGGCACCGTCCGCCGCAGGTGCGGCGGCGGACTTGACCGCGGCATCGGGCTGCGCGGCCGGGGCCGTGGACGAGTCCCACATGACGGGCGCCGGGGCGGTGAAGCGGGGCTTGCCGGAGGCGTCCTCGGCCGACAGGTTTCCGTTGGTGTCCGCCTTGACGGTCAGTCCGTCGACGGTCGTGTCGAGGTGCACCTTCTTGATCTTCGGATCGGCCGCCGCCTGTGCGGTGCGCACGATCAGGACCTGGCGCCAGCCACCGGCGGGGGTGGCGCTCAGTTCCAGGTCGACGTCGGGCAGCACAGAGCGGTAGAGCGCGCTGCTGCCGGAGAGTTCGGGCTTCGGAAGGGTGAACGGCGCCTTGATCGACAGCTTCTTGCCGTCCGCCGTCGCCATGGTGGCCAGCGGACCGCTGCCGCCTCCGGAGAAGGTGAGCCCGGAAGGCACGGCGGCGGGCGTGAGCGTGCCGTCAGTGTTGGTCCGCAGGGTCGCGTCCACGGCGCGCCAGGTGCCGTCGGCGTTCTTGACCCGCTCCACCACGGGGGAGGAGTCGGTGGTCAGCGTGCCGTCCGGATTGGCCGTGGTCTGGCTGCCGCCCGTGGTCATGGAGTCGACCACGACGGGCTTCCCGGTGCTCTTCGCCTTCGCCTGGGCGGCGAGTATCGCCGCTGTCTGCGCCGAGCGGGAGTCGGGTTGCCCCTTGGCGGGGGGCGTCGGCCACGATGCGTCGGCGGGGCCGTGGTTGCGGTCGGCGGGGGCCGCCGCCGCGATACCGGGGGCCACCAACAGCCCCGCACCGAGCGAGAGGACGGCCGTGCAGGCGAGTGGCAGGAGGGCCACGCGGAATGTCCGGATTCCCATAGGCCGCCTGGAAATGGAAGGAGATGGAGGATGTGATCTTGACATGAAGACCCCCTCGTCATTGGTGATGTGAGCAGAGATCGGTCGCACGCTGCCTTCACATTCGCTGCACTGTCAAAGCGTTTTGTCGACAAGGTGTCCGAGTTGTCGGGGGTGGTAACGCAATGCTCTCAGTGTGATGCTGATCACATATTGTGCTTTTACTTCTTTCCTACCTTTGATCGGTCGTGTGCGCCTAAGGTGCCGGGGGTCCGGGCCGGTCCGATCGGCCCGATTCAGGGCTCAGCGATCTGTGGGGGGATCAGTTGTCTCGTTCTGCCCGCCTGTTCACCCGCCCGCGAAGTTTGCGGGTGGCCGTGGTGGCGGCTCTGGCCGTCACCATGTCCGTGGTGACACTCCCTTCGGTGGAGGCGGTGGCCCAAGCGGCCGCCCCGCCCGAGGTGTGGGTGCCGCCGAATACGCCGGTCCCGGAGACCCAGCCGGTGAAGGGTGCCGATGGCAAGCCCGCCGGCCATACTCCGGACCCGGGCAAGAAGTGGTCGCCGCCGGCTGACTCCAGCCCGCCGGCCGGCCGAGCTACCGCCGTCCTCGGCGGTGCCGGTGCCGGTGCCAGCGCCGCCATGGCGCCGATGGCGGCTGACGCGACGCCGACCTCGGTGCCCGTCCAGGCCGGTTCGCTGCCGGTCTGGGTCGCCCCGGCGCCCGGCCCGAAGCCGGCCGCCCTCGAAGCGCCCGCGGCCAAGGAGGTCTCGTCAGCTCTCCAATCCCCGGCGCTCCAGATCGAACTGGCCGACCAGGCCCGGACCAATGCCGCGGGTGTGAACGGCGCCCTGTTGGGCGTCACCGACACCGGTGAGGGCGCTCAGGCCGGCCGGGTCCAGGTGGGGATCGACGTCCAGGCCTGGGCGAAGAACGCCGGGGCCAACTGGGCCTCGCGGGCCCGGATCGTCCAGCTGCCCGGCTGCGCGCTGACGACTCCAGGGGCCGCCGGCTGTGACACGCGCGTCCCGGTGCCGTCGCACCGGGACGGTTCGACCGGCCGCCTGGTGGCCGAGGTCGACGTTCCGCAGTCGACCACCCCCGCCGCCGCCAAGTCCTTCGCCTCCGGGGCCTTCGGGGGCCCGGCCACCGCCTCTCCCACGGTGGCGCTCGCCGTCGAGGCGGATGCCAAGGGCAGCGGCGGTGACTTCACCGCCTCGCCGATCACCCCGTCCGCCTCCTGGCAGGCCGGGGCCAACGCCGGCAACTTCACCTACGGGTACACCGCCGAGCTGCCCTCTGCGCTGGCCGGCCCGGCCCCCGACGTCTCGTTCGGCTACGACTCCTCTGCGGTGGACGGCAAGACCGCCTCCACCAACGCCCAGCCGTCCTGGATCGGCGAGGGCTGGGACTGGCAGTCGGGCTCCATCGTCCGCGCCTACAAGGGCTGCAAGGACGCCGGGATCGACAAGTCGGGCGACCAGTGTTGGGGCGGCGACCTGCTCCAGCTCTCGCTCGCCGGCCACGCGGGCCAGCTGGTCAAGGACGACAAGTCCTGCGAGTGGCACCTCCAGGGCGAGGACGGCACCAAGGTCGAGCGGCTGACCGGCCAGAACAACGGCGCCTGGAACGGTGAGGCCTGGCGGATCACCACCACCGAGGGCACCCAGTACTACTTCGGCGCCAACCACCTGCCCGGTGGCGATGGCACGGACCAGGCCAGCAACTCGGTCTCCACCGTGCCGATCTACTGGCCCGGCGGCCAGGACCCGTGCCTGAAGACCGGTTCGCCGGCCACCAACTCCTGGAACCAGATGGGCTGGCAGTGGTCGCTGGACTACGTCGTCGACCCGCACCAGAACCTGATCACCTACCGGTACGACCAGGAGCAGAACTCCTACGCCCGGGGCGGCGGCCAGAACAACGGCAACGGCACCCGGACGCAGTACCAGCGGGCGAGCTACCCGACCTGGGTCGGCTACGGCCAGCGCCTGCCCGACCAGATCGCCGCCAAGGGCAAGGCCAACCCGGCCGCCCAGGTGTGGTTCCGCACCGCCGAACGCTGTCTGCCGGACAAGGACTTCAGCTGCGACCCGTCCCTGCGGACCAAAGCCAACGCCAAGCGCTGGCCGGACACCCCGATCGACCAGAACTGCGACGCGACCGGTGACTGCGCCGTCTACTCGCCGACCTTCTGGACCACCAAGCGCCTGACCAAGGTCGACACCGAGGTCTGGGACGGCGCCACGTACCGGTCGGTCGACTCCTTCGCCCTCAACCAGTCCTTCCAAGACCCGGGTGACGGCACCTCTCCGTCGCTCTGGCTGGACTCGATCCAGCGCACCGGCACCAACAACCGCACGCCCATCACCCTGCCGGCCGTGTACTTCCAGCCGCTGCAGATCGCCAACCGCGTCGCCGGACAGATCGTCCAGCCGGACGGCACCTCGGCCTCCGTCGAGCCGTACAAGCGTCCGCGCATCCAGAAGATCACCACCGAGACCGGTGGCCTGATCAACGTCGTCTACCGCCCCGCCGAATGCTCGCGCGAGGCCAGCGGGAAGATGCCGGTGTCGGAGGACGGCAACACGATGGCCTGCATGCCGGTCAAGTGGTACCTGCCGGGACAGACGGCACCGGACCCGGTCAACGACTGGTTCAACAAGATCATCGTGCAGTCGGTCACCCAGCAGGACTCGGTCGCCGGCGGCCAACCCGCGGTCGTCACCGACTACGAGTACGGCGGCGGCGCGGCCTGGCACCGCAACGACTCCGAGATGGCCGACGCCAAGACCCGTACCTGGGACCAGTTCCGCGGGTACGCGACGGTCACCACCCGCAGCGGTAGCGGCAGCGACGTCGAGGCTCCCCGCACCAAGGCAGTCGCGACCTTCCTGCGCGGCATGGATGGTGACGTCCTCGCCAACGGGACGACCCGCCAGGTGTCCGTGACGGACGCCCACGGCGGCACCATCAAGGATGAGAACGTCCTGGCAGGATTCATCCGGGACTCCGCCAACTACACCGGCGACAACGGCGAGCTGCTCTCCACCGTGGTCACCGATCCCTGGCTCGGTCCGATCAAGGCGACCCGCAACCAGTCCGGCGGCATGCCCGCGATTACCGCCCGGGCCGTCAACGCCCTGAAGGTGACCACCCGAGAGAAGCTGGCAAGCGGCACCTGGCGCACCAGCGAGCGCTCCACCACGTACGACTCGACGTCGCTCGCCCGTCCGCTGACGGTCTACGACAACGGGGACGTCGCCCACCCCGAGCAGCTGCTCTGCACCTCCTTCGAGTACGCCACCGGCCCTGGCGACGTACCGACGCAGTTGGCCTCGCACACCCTGGTCCTGAAGGGCGCCTGCGGCCAGACCCCGACCAAGGACAACACGGTCGCCGACACCCGGGCCTACTTCGACGGCATGGGGCTCGGTCAGGCCGGTGCCAAGGCCGAGCAGACCTCGACCGAGGTCTTGGAGCGCTACGACGCGGCCGGCAAACCGGTCTACCGGGCCACCGCCCGAGCGAGCTTCGACGACTACGGCCGGGTCATCAGCACCGTCGACCCGACTCGCACCGACGCCGCCCACCCGGCCGGCGCCGAGACCAGGACCGCCTACTCGCCGGCCACCGGCCAGCTGCCCACTCAGGTGACCCACACCAACCCGCTGGGTTGGCAGACCGTCAGCACGCTCGACGTGGGCCGCAGCTCGGCGCTCAAGATCAAGGACGAGAACGGCCGGATCAGCGAGCAGGAGTTCGACTCCCTCGGCCGTGCTGTCGCGGGCTGGAGCCCCGGCAACGAGCGCGCGACATACCCCAACCGTCCCGACCGCAAGTTCTCGTACTCGGTCAACGGTTCCAACGCACCGTCGCAGGTGCTCACCCAGGCCCTGATGGGCAACCGGGAGGGCCTGGAGGAGACCTACACCTCCAGCTTCACCATCTACGACGGCCTCGGCCGAATCCGCCAGACTCAGGCCAGTCCCCCCTCGGGGGCCACGGGCCGCATGATCACCGACGCGCTGTTCGACTCGCACGGTTGGCAGATCAAGACCAGCGCCGCCTACTACAACGACCAGGCGCAGCCCAGTGGTCAGCTCTTCCTGCCCAACGGCGGTGTGGAACCGGACGGCAAGATCCCGTCCCAGACCGTCCAGAAGTACGACGGCATGGGGCGGGTCGTCGACTCGATCTTCCAATCCTATGGCGTCGAGCAGTGGCGTACCCACGCGGACTACCTCGGAGCCGATGAGGTCCGCAGCACCCCACCGGCCGGCGGCTACGCCACCGCGACCGTCGCGGATGCCCGCGGTAACACGGTCGCCCTGCGCCAGTACAAGGCCAACACCCCGACTGGTGCGTACGACGAGACCACCTACGGCTACACGCCGGAAGGCAAGGAGAGCTGGCGCAAGGACGCGGCCGGCAACCAGTGGAGGTACGAGTACGACCTGCTGGGCCGCCCGGTGAAGTCCACCGACCCGGACTCGGGCACCGGCACGACGACGTACGACGACAGCAAGAACCTCGTCACCGTCACGGACTCCCGCGGCAAGAGCGCCACCAGCGTCACCGACCTGCTCGGTCGCAACGTCGCGGCCTACGAGGGCACGGCGATCGACTCGACCAAGCAGGTTGCCGTCTGGACCTACGACAGCCTCGCCAAGGGCAAGCCGACCTCCTCGACGCGGTATGTCGGAGGAGCGACCGGAGACGCGTACGGGTCGGAGATCACCGGCTACGACATCGGGTACCGCGAACTCGGGGCCAAGACCACCATCCCGGCAGTGGAGAAGGAACTCGCCGGCGTCTACCAGACCGACAACACCTACGACAACGCAGGCCGCCTGGCAACCACGACGATGCCGGCCGTGGCCGGCATCGGCAGGGAAAAGCTGACCTTCGCCACCGACGTCGTCGGTCAGTTCGGAGGACTCACCAGTAGCTTCGGTTCCGCCAAGTCGACGTTCGTGGCCGACGTTCGATACGACCCCTACGGTCGGCCCTATCGCACCACTGTCGGTGGCGCAGGTGCCCAGGTGGTGGCCACCATGCTGATCGACGACGCCACCGGCCGGGTGACGCGTTCGATCGTGGACAAGCAGACTGCCGAGACGGCGCACGTCGACTCGGTCGACTACACCTACAACCCGCTGGGCCAGGTCACGTCGGCCCGCAACGCGCAGGACGGTCAGGTCGCCGACCTGCAGTGCTTCACCCACGACTACCTCGGGCGGCTCACCCAGGCCTGGACCGACGCCGGCACCCAGACCACCAAGCCGCAGCCGAGCGTCCCCGGTGTCGGCACCTGCACCAACCCCGACGGTCCGTCGGTGAGCGGCGGCAAGCCGAGCGTCGGCGGCCCGGCCCCGTACTGGCAGCAGTACGTGTACGACCTCATCGGCAACCGCACCAAGCTGGTCCAGAAGGACGTCACCGGCGACGCGAACAAGGACGTCACCACCACCCAGACCTTCGGCACCGGCCCCAACACCCCGTCCTCCGACCCGAAGACGGGCGGAGGCACGGGCGGTCCGCACGCGCTGATGAAGTCCACCCAGACCGGCCCGGCCGGCAGCGCGGTGACCTCGTACACCTACGACGCGGCGGGCAACACCACCTCGATCACGGACACCCCGGGCACCAGGGCGCTGGCCTGGAACGCCCAGGGCAAGCTCGACCAGATCACCGGCACCGGCCAGAGCGGCGGGACCAATTACCTCTACGACGTGTCGGGCAACCAGCTGATCCGTCGCGAGGCGGGCAAGGCCACGCTCAACCTGGGCGCGGACCAGATCACTCTGGACACCACCACCAAGGTCGTCAGCAACGTCCGCAGCTACGCGGCGCCCAACGGCCTGTCCATCACGCGCACCACGACCAACGGGACGTCGAAGCTGGCGTACCAGGGGGCGGACCCGCACGGCACCAACGGCGTCCAGTTCGACTCGGCGACTCTCGCCCACGTCCGCCGCCCCACGGACCCGTTCGGCAACGAGCGCGGCACCCAGCCCGCGGCCGGTGTCTGGGCCGGGGACAAGGGCTTCGTCGGCGGTACCAAGGAGAAGTCGACCGGCTTCACCCTCCTCGGTGCCCGAGAGTACGACCCCAGGACGGGCCGCTTCATCAGCCCCGACCCGATCATGGACGCCGGCGATCCCCAGCAGTGGAACGCCTACGCGTACGCCAACAACAGTCCGATCAACAAGTCGGACGCCAATGGTCTGAGGCCCACCTGCGACACACCGGCCGAGTGTGACGGCCTCGCGGCCGTCATGGACAACGGCCACGGCGAGTCCTTCGTCACCCCTGCGGGGGCGCTTCCCGGCCCGCCTGCGCAGCAGCCCACGAAGGATGAGCGGGCCGCAGGCCAGGCGCTCGACGCCGCGCACAAGAACCTCAACGAGTCCAAGCGCAAGCGCGACGAGCTCGTGCACAAGGTGGTCGACATCGTCGGCGACCTGATCGGCTTCAACGACGCCCGCGACTGCTTCACCAAGGGCGACGTGATGGGCTGCATCAACACTGCCCTCAATGTGATGCCCTGGGGCAAGATCGCCCAGGCGGTCAAGGCCGGGATCAAGGCTTTCAAGATCTACAAGGAGATCGAGAGGGTCTACACCGCCATCCGTTCCGGCGAACGCGCTGCCAAGGAAGCCGAAGCCGCGTACGTCACTGCCACAACGGCTGCTGCGGAAGCCAGAGCAGCGGAGAAGGCGGCAGCCAGGGCAGCAGAAGAAAAAGCAGCAAAGCAAACAGCAGCCGACGCGGCGGGAACAGAGTCCAAGGCAGCCAAGGCCGAGGCGGACTCGCCCAGCCTTGAGAAGTGCAATAGCTTCCCGGCCACAACCCTGGTCCTGATGGCGGACGGCAGCACCAAGCCCATCGGTGATGTCCGCGACGGCGACGTCGTCATGGCGACCGACCCACAGACCGGCGAAGCCCGACCTGAGACCGTCACCACCACCATCACCACCCCCGACGACAAGGACTTCACCGACCTCACCTTCACCGACGACGCCAGCCCCCGGGGCCCGCCGGCCGCCGACCAGGCGAAGATCACCTCCACCTATCACCACCCTTACTGGAGCGAGACCCGCCAGCAGTGGGTTGACGCCGGCGAACTCACCCCCGGCGAACAGCTCCGCCAGCCTGACGGCACCACCCTCACCATCCAGTCCGTCCGCAACTACCCGTATGCCGTCACCACCCACAACCTCACCGTCAACCTGCTCCACACGTACTATGTGCTCGCGGGGGCCACTCCGGTCCTGGTGCACAACTGCTCCACTGCGGATGAACGGGCGCATGCCAGAGCATCGGAGAATGCTGCATATTCCAGCAGGCCGGACGTTGCTACCGGCGGGTACCTCTGGGTTCAGGGGCACGGAGAGTTTGACCTGGCTTCCGATCGGCTCCATCCGTTGATCAGAGCCAACATGGGCGAGATTCCTGCTGCGGCGAGCCCTGGCGGCGGTAAGTTCTTTGGATCGCATGTCGAGGTTCAGGCGGCCACTATCATGAGGATTCTGGCCAAACAGTCGGGATCCGGGGGTTTGACTGGCCGACTGATGGTTTCAAAGCCTGGCGGGCCATGCGGTTTCTGCGCGCCAAACGTGGCAGGAATGTTGCCGGGGAGCTCATCGCTAGCGGTCCGATCTCAGCGCGGGCAAGTTTTCAGTGAGGTACCCTTCTGATGCATTCGCCAAGGCGCGGCCCAGTTGCCGCGCCTTGGCTGCTTTCCTACAGGCCACTATGCTGGCCTTATGGACATGAACGGCGATAAGTTGAATCCATGCGCGATCATCGATCTCACCGACTGGGCTGAGCTGGAGAATGCCGACGGGTCGGCCTTCCCGGTTACTCCGACTAAGCTGCACGACTTGACGTCGGGTGACTTTTCCAAAGTAACGAGTTCACTCAACCACCTGTATGACGCTCTCCTCAACGACGGAGTCGTCTACTCTGCGACCGCGCCGGCTTTCAGGTATGTCGCCGCACTTTTGGGCGACCGCGAAAGTCAAGCCGCACTCACTCCTTCATGGGATGGGGAAAAATTCCCACTCCGAGGCAAGCTCCTTTCATGGCTGGCCGATGTGGCCTTCGATGTCAGCATTGAGCAGGAGCAGCGCATTCGAGAGTGGGGGGAATATTCGCCGACCGAGCCATTTCCCGATTTCTTGAACATCAGGAGTATCTACCCGGAAGCTTTTCCGGGCGTCGCCTCATACTTTGATGACTCTGATCCGAGAGTGGTTGAGGCGGCTCTTGTCGCGGCCGTTCGATTTCTGGAGTCCCCGGCATTGGCGATGCACCGCAGGAGGTTGACTTCTTTGCTGGAGAACGTTCTAGCGCAAAGCTCCAGCGAACGGCATAGAAGTTTGGCCTCCGAGGCGTTGGCGTCTTGGGAGCAAGGGCGCATGTTGATGGAACCCCTTACCGATCCACTCCCCTCCGACGGGCGCGGGAAGGATCATCACAATTCGCACGGCAAACGGGGATCAGTTGACGAGCCGCCGTTTTAGTGGGCGTGCCCGGACTCGGCCGGCTCAGCCCACGAAGTCCCGTACCCCTTGGGACACCGCGTCGTCGCCGAGGAAGTCCTTGTGTTCCAGACACCCTGCCAGGACGTTCGTCGCGCCCGCGAGCGGGACGCTGTCGTCCGGGTTGGTGATCTCTTCGCAGTTGGACCAGAACGTCGCGTAGGAGGCCGCGCCCGGGGTCTCGTCGCCCTCGGCCAGGCCGTCCTGGACGTAGAAACCGGGGGTCATGTCGCGGCAGCCATGGTCCCACAGTGCGCAGGCCCAGGCCGTCGGCAAGGTCGTCGCGACCGACGAGCAGACGGGCGAGACCCAGGTCGGGACGGTCATGGCCGAGATCAAGGGCGAGGGCCTTAAGCACCTGGTCAAGCTCACGGCCGACACGGACGGACCTGCGGGCTCGGCCAAATCCGAGATCACGGCCACGGAAGGCCACCCCTTCTGGGTTCCGTTCATTCGCAAGTGGGGTTGGAAGACGGCTATGCGAAGATTCCGATCTTCATCATCAAGAACACGCAGATCGAATAGATGATTTGAGCATCTGGGCTGTCGAAGTTACTCGACCGGCCTGCAGGCGCTTCAGTTCGGCCGGCCGGGGTTAACTCCGGCCGGCTGCTGGATTATTTTGATGAATATTTTGGCGAGGTGCGGCTCTCTGGGGTGCACACCTTCTTATGCAATGGGGAGTCGGGATGTCTGGTTGGCGACAGGTTGGGATCTCCCTTTGGGAGATAGCGGTGGGTAGTAGGGCGGCGGTTGCCATGTTTGCGAAGACTGTGGATCAGGAGCCGTTTAGTGATCTCTCCTTTGAATATCCCGAAGATGAGGATGGGCTTGGGTTTGCGATAGTGGAGCTCTCCTCGGGAGCGCTTGTCGCCGTGATTGATGATCCGGGAAATCTGATTAAGGGTGCGGTTTTGTATCGCGTTGGGGATGTTGATGATCAAATTGTTCTCCAAGATTTCATGAATGATTTCGAGATTAGTATTTCGGATGTCAAATGGGTGTCGGGCGGTCGATGATGTGAGGCGGATGGGTGAATATGCGGTCGAGGTGCAATTCAAGTCGGTCGATGATGAGCTGGGCCCGCGTAGCTATGAAAGCAAGGGCTGCGTCACCTTCTGCGTTGTCGTTTGTGGGTAGGCGGGAAGTCCTGCTTGCTGGTATGGGATCAAGCTGCAAAATTTGGCCGGGTGTTTTTGGGTAGGGCGAGAATTCATGCTGGGTGGGGAAGGGTGCTGTAACGTCGTGCTGGCTGGAATTATGGTGAGCCGAAGGATCGCTGCGGTTGCCGATTGGTGATCTCATTTCCGTCGCCGCCTAGCTGGACATGGCCGCCACCCAAGGCCGTTGGTCCGGTTGCGAGCTGGACGACCTCATCAGGTGCGATGAGAGGCCGATCGGTTGGAAGAGGTCGTTGGGTCGCCTGGCAGGTGCTGGAGGCCGTACCTGGCAAGGGGGGTGGAATTCTGGGCTCCAGAAGCTCAGGGCCGTGCTGGATGTCGAGGTGGAGGGCGTCGCGGACTTCGCTCGTCGGCGGGGTGTCGCGGTGGAGCTCCACCGGGTCGGCGATCCTCAGACGCCGGTCTACGGCGGTTCGCTTTGAGCTGTGCGGGTTCCGTCCGGCACCGTCGTGTCGCGCTGGGTGATCGTGGTGTCACGCGGGTAGGACTGTGGCTGTCCTGACCGGGCGTTGCCGAGACATCGCAGGAGCCGCGAGTGGCCGCTTACCACGACAGTGACGGAGCCGAGCAGGTGCCGGCGCAGGACGCTCCGCCGCCGCCCGCCGAACTGGTGGCGCTGGCGCAGGCGTACGGGGTGGACACCCGGTATCCGGGGGCCGGCGGGCAGACGGTGGGGGCGCGGACGCTGGTCGCGGTGCTGGGGGCGATGGGGGTGGTGGCCGGGACGCCGCAGGAGGCGCGGGAGGCGCTGGAGCGTCACCGGGCGGAGCAGCGCGCCCGGTTGCTGCCGCCGTGCGTGGTGGTGCGGCAGGGGAGGCGGGCGGCGCTGGACGTGCCGGCGGACGCCCTGCTGCGGGTGGAGCTGGAGGACGGGGGCAGCTGGGAGCTGCCGCGGGGGCACTCGCACTGGGTGCCGGGAGACCTGCCGCCGGGGCGTCATGTGCTCACGGCGCGGAGCGGCGAACGGACGGCGCGGGCCGCGCTGATCGTCGTCCCCGAGCGGCTGCCGCAGCTGCCCGGCCGCAGCTGGGGGTTCCTCGCCCAGCTGTACTCGGTGCTGTCCGAGCGCTCCTGGGGCATGGGCGACCTCGGCGACCTGGTCGAGCTGGCCCGGTGGGCGGGGGCCGGGCTGGGCGCGGGCTTCGTGCAGATCAATCCGCTGCACCAGGCCCTGCCCGGCGCCCCCTCCGACCCGTCCCCGTACCGCCCGTCCTCGCGCCGCTTCGCGGACCCGGTGCACCTGCGGGTCGAGGAGGTCCCCGAGTACGCGTACCTGGGCGGCGGGCAGCGTGACCAGGCCGAGGAGCTGGCCCGGCGCGCCGCCCGGCTGCGCGAGGAGGTCCTCGGCCACGACGCGCTGATCGACCGGGACGCCGTCTGGCAACTCAAGCGCGAGGCCCTGGAGCTGCTGCACGAGGTGCCGCGCGGCCCCGGCCGCCAGGCCGAGTACGAGGCGTACCTGCGCCGTGAGGGCGAGTGGCTGCGCCGGCACGCCCTGTGGAACGCCCTCGCCGAGGAGCACGGCCCGGACCGGCAGCACTGGCCGAAGGGCCTGCGTCACCCGGACGGCCCCCAGGTCGAGCAGGCGGAGAAGGAGCTCGCGGAGCGGGTCGAGTTCCACCGCTGGCTCGCCTGGCAGGTCGACCAGCAGCTCGCCCACGCCCAGCGGGCGGCCCGTGAGGCCGGCATGCCGGTCGGTCTGATCCACGACCTGGCCGTGGGCGTCCATCCGGACGGCGCGGACGCCTGGGCGCTGCAGGACGTGCTGGCCGACGGCATCTCGGTCGGTGCCCCGCCGGACGCCTTCAACGCCCACGGCCAGGACTGGGGCCTGCCGCCCTGGCGCCCGGACGCGCTCGCCGAGGCCGGCTACGCCCCGTTCGCGGAGCTGCTGCGGGCCACCGCCCGGCACGCCGGGGCGCTGCGGATCGACCATGTCATGGGCCTGTTCCGGCTCTGGTGGGTGCCGAAGGGCCATCCGCCGACCGAGGGCGCGTACGTGCGCTACGACGCGGAGGCGATGCTCGGGGTGCTGGCGCTGGAGGCGCACCGGGCCGGTACGGCGGTGATCGGCGAGGACCTCGGCACGGTGGAGCCGGGCGTGCGGGAGGAGCTGGCGGAGCGCGGGGTGCTGGGCACGTCCGTCCTCTGGTTCGAGCGGGACTGGCAGGCCGGCGGGGCGATCCTCGGCCCGGACCGCTGGCGGCCTGGCTGCCTGGCCACCCTCACCACCCACGACCTGCCCAGCACCGCGGCCCGGCTCTCCGGCGAGCACGTCGAGCTGCGGCACCGGCTGGGCCTGCTGGCCCGGCCGCTGGGGGAGGAGCAGGAGCAGGCGGCGGCGGAGCTGGCGGACTGGCGGGCCGAGCTGGCCGGGCTGGGGCTGCTCGGCCCGGACGAGCCGCTGACGATGCCCGTGCTGTACCGCTTCCTGCGGGCCACCCCGGCGGAGCTGGTCGGGGTCTGGCTGCCGGACCTGGTCGGCGACCCGCGCCCGCAGAACCTGCCCGGCACCTGGGACCAGTACCCGAACTGGCGCCTGCCGGTCGCCGACGGCTCCGGCGGGCCGGTCACCCTGGAACGCCTCGCCACCGCCCCCGCCGCCGGGCTGCTGGCCCAGCTCCTCGCCCTGCCCGACTTCCCGCCCGACTCCGTCAGGCGGACCCCGACGCGCGCCGTCCCGTAAGCGGCGGGTAAGTTGGAAACGTGGACAAGAGGAACGCTTTGCGAGCCGGCGCGGTCTGCGCAACGGTCACGCTGATGATGCTGCTGTCGTCGCCCGCCATGGCCTTCACCAGGGACGACGGTGACGACCCGGGTTCCGGCCTGAGTGTCGGTGAGACCATCGGCCTGTACGTGGTGGTCCCGCTCGTCTCCTTCGCGATCATCGCCGCTCTGGCCGCTCTGCCGTACGGCAGCAAGGCCAAGAAGAACTAACTCCTCGTAGAGGCGACCGCCGCGTCCACCAGGACGGGCACGACGTCCACCAGGACCCGCACGACCCCGAAGGGGCGCCGGACGATCCCGTCCGGCGCCCCTTCGGGCTTATCCGCGCACCGTCAGCGGGCCCCCGCCGCACGGTCGGCGTCCTGGGCCTTGAGGGCGCGCTCGACGCCCGCCCGCGCCTCGACGACCTGGCGCCGCAGCGACGGCGCCGGCTCGGCCGAGGCCAGCCACGCGTCCGTGGCCTCCAGGGTCGCGGCCGTCACCTGCAGGGCCGGGTACAGCCCGACGATGATCTGCTGCGAGATCTCGTGGCTGCGGCTCTCCCAGACGCCCTTGACCGCCGCGAAGTACTTCGCCGCGTACGGTGCGAGCAGCTCGCGCTGGTCGGACTGCTGGAAGCCGGCGATGACGGCCTCCTGCACATAGTTCGTCAGCTTGTCGGACTCCACCACCGACGCCCAGGCCTGCGCCTTGGCCTCGGCGGTCGGCCGGGCGGCGCGGCAGGTGGCCGCGTGCTCCTGGCCGGCCGCGGTGTTGTCCCGCTCCAGCTCGGCGGCGATGGCGGCCTCGTCGGCCCGCCCGGTGGCGGCGAGGCGCACCAGCAGGGTCCAGCGCAGCTCGGTGTCGACCGCGAGGCCCTTGATCTCGACCGAGCCGTCCAGCAGCCCGGCGAGCAGGCCCAGCTGACCGTCCGTACGGGCGACCGAGGCGAGGGCGCGGGCCCAGGCCAGCTGGTGGTCGCTGCCGGGCTCGGCGGCGCGCAGGTGCTCCTCCGCGGCGGCGGCCCAGCGGTCGAGGCCCTGCTCGCGCCACCGCGGGTCGGTGTAGGCGTCGAGGGCGAGCTTGACCTGGCGGTGCACGGACTGCACCACACCGATGTCGCTCTCGCGCCCGATGCCGGACAGCGCCAGCGCCAGGTAGTCGCGGGCGGCCAGCTCGCCGTCGCGGGTCATGTCCCAGGCGGAGGCCCAGCACAGCGCGCGCGGCAGCGAGTCGGCGAAGCCGCCGAGGTGCTCGGTGACGACGGCCAGCGAGTCCTCGTCGAGCCGGATCTTGGCGTACGAGAGGTCGTCGTCGTTCAGCAGCACGACGGCCGGGCGGTGGCGGCCGACCAGCTCCGGCACCTCGGTGCGCGGGCCGTCGACGTCCAGCTCGATCCGGTCGGTGCGCACCAGCGCGTCGCCGTTCAGCTCGTACAGGCCGATCGCGATGCGGTGCGGCCGCAGCACGGCCTCGCCCTTGGCGCCGGCGGGCAGCGCGGGGGCCTCCTGGAGCACCGCGAAGGACTCGATGTCGCCGTCGGTGTTCACCGTGATCGAGGGCCGCAGCACGTTGATGCCGGCGGTCTCCAGCCAGGCCTTGGACCAGGCCTTGAGGTCGCGGCCGCTGGCCTCCTCCAGGGCGCCGAGCAGGTCGCTGAGCCGGGTGTTGCCCCAGGCGTGGCGCTTGAAGTACGCCCGCACGCCCTGGAAGAAGGCGTCCTGGCCGACGTACGCCACCAGCTGCTTGAGCACCGAGGCGCCCTTGGCGTAGGTGATGCCGTCGAAGTTGACCTGGACGTCCTCCAGGTCGTTGATCTCCGCCATGATCGGGTGGGTGGACGGCAGCTGGTCCTGCCGGTACGCCCAGGTCTTCATCTGGTTGGCGAAGGTGGTCCAGGAGTGCGGCCACTTGGAGCCGGGGGCCTCGGCCTGGCAGACCGCCTCGGCGTAGGTCGCGAAGGACTCGTTCAGCCAGAGGTCGTTCCACCACTCCATGGTGACGAGGTCGCCGAACCACATGTGGGCGAGCTCGTGCAGGATCGTCGCGGCGCGGGCCTCGTAGGCGGCGTCGGTGACCTTGGAGCGGAACACGTACTGGTCGCGCAGGGTGACGGCACCCGCGTTCTCCATCGCGCCGGCGTTGAACTCCGGGACGAAGAGCTGGTCGTACTTGGCGAACGGGTACGGGAAGTCGAACTTCTCCTGGAAGAAGTCGAAGCCCTGCTTGGTGACCTCGAAGACGGCCTCCGGGTCCAGGAACTCGCGCAGCGAGGGCCGGCAGTAGACGCCCAGCGGCACCTTCTGCTCGCCGTTCTCGTAGGTGTCGAAGACCCCGACGTACGGGCCGGCGACGAGCGCGGTGATGTAGCTGGAGATCCGGCCGGTGGGCTCGAAGGTCCAGACCCGGGTGTCGCCCTCGCCGACCGGCTCCGGGGTCGGCGAGTTGGAGACCACGACCCAGCCGTTCGGCGCGGTCACGGTGAACGCGAACGCGGCCTTCAGGTCGGGCTGCTCGAAGTTGGCGAAGACCCGGCGGGCGTCCGGTACCTCGAACTGGGTGTACAGGTAGGTCTCGCCGTCGACCGGGTCGACGAACCGGTGCAGGCCCTCACCGGTGTTGGTGTACTCGCAGGTCGCGACGACCCGCAGCTCGTTCTCGGCCGCCAGGCCCGGCAGCGGGATGCGGCTGTCGGCGAAGCTCGCCGGGTCGAGCCGCACGCCGTTGAGGACGACCTCCTCGACGCTCGGGGCGACGAGGTCGATGAAGGTCTCCGCGCCGGGGGTGGTGGCGGTGAACCGGACCACGGTGGTGGACCGGAAGGTACCGCCTTCACGGGCCGAACCGAGGTCGAGCTCGATGTCGTACGCGTCCACGTGGAGGAGGTCGGCCCGGGTGCGGGCCTCCTCACGGGTCAGGTTTGTGCCGGGCACTCGCTGCACTCCTTTGTCAGACTGATGCTCCGAATCCTCGCACGTCCAACGGACGGGGCGGCCGAAAAATCGCGGGCGGGGCGGGCCCGGGCGATCAGCCCGTTCCCGCCCCGCCCGCGTGGCCCGCGACGAGGGGTCATGCCCCGGTCGTCACCCGGTCGTCACCCCGGTCCACCCGGTCCACCCGGGTCGTCGGCCGGTCGCCGGTCGGTCGTCGGCCCGGCGTCACTTCTTCCACTTGGTCAGCGGACCGTCGCTGGCGCTGAAGCGGCGGAACGCGTAGACCGCGGCGCCGTCGTCCGAGATCAGGTACTCGGAGCTGCTGCTGCCGATGCCCATGCTGCTCGGCATGGTCATGGTGCCGAGGTCGGACAGCGAGCCGTCGGTCGGCGAGAGCGTCACCAGCCGGGCCGGCTTGTTGTAGCCCTGGTCGACGACCGCGCGGACCTTGCCGTCCTTGTCGGTCCCGGCCACCAGGCGCATGTCGTTGCTCGTCGAGCCGGAGGTGGCCGCCCACAGCCGCTTGCCAGTGGTCAGGTCGTAGGCGTTGATGCCCGGCTTGCCGCCGCTGACCTGGACGTACAGCGTGGTGCCGCTGACCACGTTGCGGGTGAGGGCCTCGTCCTGGCCGGAGAGGCGCAGGCTGTCCGAACCGGGCTCCTTGACGGACATCTGGTTGCCCGGCTTGTTGTCCTTGTCGAACGGCAGGATGTAGTCGCCCTGCGGGCCGCTGGACATCAGCAGCACCAGCGGCTTGTCCTGGACGACCGAGTCGACCTGCTCGATGCTGCCGGTGAGGGTGATCGGGGCGCTGGTCGGCTTGCCCGTCTCGGCGTTGACGACGACCAGCTGCGACTTCGGGCCGGTGGTGCCGTAGCAGCGGTCGCTGACCGCGATCTGGACGCCGGCCGCCTTGCCGCGCACCGAGCAGTCCTTGTCGCGCGGCTGGAACTGCCAGGCCGGCTGGCCGTTGGCGATGTTCAGGGCGCCGACCATGTTGCCGCCGACGGCAACCACGTTCTCGGTGACGCTGAGGGTCGGCGAGGACATCCGGTCGGCCGAGACCTTGACGCTCCAGAGCAACTTGCCCTGGGTCAGGTCGACGGCGCCGACGGTGGAGCAGTCGCTGTCACCGGTGTTGAAGGAGACGGCGGCGACGCCCTTGGAGTTGGCGCCGTAGGAGGCGGTGCACATCTCCTTGCTGCCGGCCGGGACGGGGATGGTCCAGGCCTCCTTGCCGTCGGTCAGGTTGTAGGCCTTGATGCCGGAACCGTCGACGCGCACGGCGAGCTTGTCGGTGCCCCAGACACCGAGCAGCTGGGTCGAGGTGTCCGCGCCGGCCGGCTTGGGGACGCTCCAGGCGACGTTGAAGCTGCCGCCCTTGGGCCCGGGGCCGGGGGTCGGGCCGTTGCTGGTCCCGCCGTTGTCGGTGGTGCCGCCGTTGTCGGCGGCGACCGGGCCCGGGGCCGGATCGGGCTCGGGCTTGGGGTCCTTGAGCAGGACGACCAGGGCGACCACGATCGAGATCGCCAGCACACCGCCGATGATCCCGCCCCACAGCATCACGGGGTTGCGCTGCTTGGGAGGGACGGGCGCGACGGGGTAGCTGTACCCGGGCTGCTGCTGCGGGTAGTTGTAGCCGCCGGTGTTGTAGGCCTGCCCGGCGTCCGGGGCGCCGTACGGGGAACCGGGGACCGGGTCGTACGGGCCGAGCGGGGCGGCGCCGGGCGGCGGCGGGGCCTGGCTGGGGAATCCGGTCGCGGTCGGCGCGTACGCCGCGTACTCCGGGTTGCCGGCGGGCGGCTGCGCGGGCGGTGCCGGCGGTTGGGCGGGCGGCGGGCCCGCGGGCGCGACCGGGCCCGGGACGGCCGCGCCGTCGAGCTGCGTCATCTGGTCCGCGACGGCGGCCGGATCCACACCGCCGCCCGGCGGGCGCCCGAACGAGACGCCCCGGTTGTCCTGCGGACCGTTGCCGGGCGTTTCGCCTGCCCCCGGCGTAGGGTGATCCCCTGCCATCTGATTCCCCGTCATGTCTGGAAGCGTCCCCTTGCCGGTGCCGTCCACGGCTCCGGTGGGACGGGTGAGAATTGGGCACCATGCTAGTGGTGTGTCGTTTTCGGCCGCCGCCAGGACGGCCGATCCCCGTCTCCGCAGGTCCAGGCCTCGCAACACCTTCACCCCCCGATCACCGCGCCCCCACGCCCGCGCCCCGGCGCTCCGGTCCGCGCCGGTCGGCCGCCGTCCGCGCCCGGGGCCCCGTCCGCCCCGGCCGGGACCACCGGCCGGGACCCCTGCCCGGGCCCCGGGCCGTACCCTTCAGGAGTTGAAGGGGACGCCCGGCGGAGGGGTCCCCGCCCTGGGAGGGTGGATCATGTCGACGGACACACCGGGCTCGCAGTCGTCGCTGCACCGGGCGAACCTGGAACGGGTGCTCCGCGCGGTGCGGATGGCCGGCTCGCTGACCCAGGCCGAGATCGCCCGCGGCACCGGACTGTCCGCGGCCACCGTGTCCAACATCGTGCGGGAGTTGAAGGAGAGCGGCACCGTCGTGGTCGCCGACACCTCCTCCGGCGGCCGCCGCGCGCGCAGCGTCTCGCTCAGCGGGGACGCCGGCATCGTGGTCGGCATCGACTTCGGCCACACCCACCTGCGCGTCGCGGTCGGCAACCTGGCCCACCGGGTGCTGGCCGAGGAGAGCGCCCCGATCGACGTCGACGTCTCCGCCCAGCAGGGCTTCGACCGCGCCGAGGCGATGGTCGAGCGACTGCTGGCGCAGGCCGGGTTCCGCCCCGACAAGGTGATCGGCGTCGGCCTCGGCGTGCCCGGCCCCATCGACGTGGAGACCGGCGCGCTCGGCTCCACCGCGATCCTGCCCGGCTGGACGGGCATCGCCCCGGGCCGGGAGCTGACCGAGCGGCTCGGCATGCCGGTGCACGTGGACAACGACGCCAACCTGGGCGCGCTCGGCGAGCTGGTCTGGGGCGCCGGCCGCGGGCTGAGCGACCTCGCCTACATCAAGGTCGCCAGCGGCGTCGGCGCCGGGCTGGTGGTGAACGGGCAGATCTACCGCGGGCCGGGCGGCACCGCGGGTGAGATCGGGCACATCACCCTGGACGAGGCCGGGCCGGTCTGCCGCTGCGGCAACCGCGGCTGCCTGGAGACCTTCGTCGGTTCCCGCTACCTGCTCTCGCTGCTCGTCCCCACCCTCGGCCCGGACCTCAGCCTGCCCCGGGTGGTCGAGCTGGCCCAGCAGGGCGACCTCGGCTGCCGCCGGGTGATCGCCGACGCGGGCCGGCAGATCGGCACCGGCGTCGCCACCCTGTGCAACCTGCTCAACCCGCGCCGGGTGATCCTCGGCGGGGACCTCGCCGAGGCCGGCGAGCTGGTGCTCGCCCCGATCCGCGACTCGGTGGCCCGCTACGCGATCCCGAGCGCCGCCCGGCAGCTCTCGGTCGTCCCCGGCACGCTCGGCGGCCGGGCCGAGGTGCTCGGGGCGCTGGCCCTGGTGATGAGCGAGATGGGGGAGTCCGGCGCGCTCGGCCGCGCCTGACGCCGCCGGCCGGCGCACCGCGGCCGGCGCACCGCAGACGGGGGCGTCCTGAACGTCCCGTCCCGAACGTCCCGTCCCGGACGGTCGACTCCGCCCGGATAAGCATGGTCGAACGCCAGTGCGTCAATCCGGCATGACCCGCCTCCCCCGCCCGACCTCCCGGAATGGCGGTAACGAACGGTGGCACCGGGCGCGCCGCTCGGCGTCCGGGAGGCGGACATTAGACTCGACCGGTCGGCCCCGGCCGGGACCGCCGGCGTGGCACCGGACCGGGCAGCGACGCCCGTCGGACTTTCCGTGGTCCGCGAACACTGAACGAGGAGGAACGGGTGGCCCTGCTGACCCGCATTCGGGGACCGCGCGATCTCGACCGGCTCACGCCCGGACAGCTGGCCGCACTGGCCCAGGAGATCCGGACCTTCCTGGTGACCGAGGTCTCCAAGACGGGTGGCCACCTCGGGCCCAACCTCGGCGTGGTGGAGCTGACCATCGCGCTGCACCGGGTCTTCGACTCGCCGCGCGACCGCATCCTCTTCGACACCGGCCACCAGAGCTACGTCCACAAGCTGCTCACCGGCCGCCAGGACTTCTCCCGGCTGCGGATGAAGGGCGGCCTGTCCGGCTACCCGTCCCGCGCCGAGTCCGAGCACGACGTGATCGAGAACTCGCACGCCTCCACCGTCCTCTCCTACGCCGACGGCCTGGCCAAGGCCAACCAGATCCTGGGCAAGAACGACCCGGTCGTCGCCGTCATCGGTGACGGCGCGCTCACCGGCGGCATGGCCTGGGAGGCGCTGAACAACATCGCCGACGCCGAGGACCGCCCGCTCGTCATCGTCGTCAACGACAACGAGCGCTCGTACTCGCCGACCATCGGCGGCCTGGCCAACCACCTCGCCACCCTGCGCACCACCCAGGGCTACGAGCGGTTCCTGTCCTGGGGCAAGGACGCGCTCCAGCGCACCCCGGTGGTCGGCCAGCAGCTGTTCGAGACGCTGCACGGCGCCAAGAAGGGCCTCAAGGACTTCATCGCCCCGCAGGGCATGTTCGAGGACCTCGGCCTCAAGTACATCGGCCCGATCGACGGCCACGACATGACCGCCCTGGAGTCCGCGCTGACCAAGGCGCGCGGCTTCGGCGGCCCGGTGATCGTGCACTGCCTCACCGAGAAGGGCCGCGGCTACCACGCCGCCGAGAACAACGACGAGGACCGCTTCCACGCGGTCGGCAAGATCCACCCGGAGACCGGCCTGCCGATCCAGAGCGGCGGGCGGAGCTGGACCTCGGTCTTCGCCGAGGAGATGGTCGCGCTCGGCCACGAGCGCGAGGACATCGTCGGCATCACCGCCGCCATGCTCCACCCGGTGGGCCTGGCCCCGTTCGCCGAGGCCTTCCCGGACCGCATCTTCGACGTCGGCATCGCCGAGCAGCACGCCGTCACCAGCGCGGCCGGCCTGGCCACCAACGGCCTGCACCCGGTGTTCGCGGTCTACGCGACCTTCCTCAACCGGGCCTTCGACCAGGTGCTGATGGACGTCGCCCTGCACAGGCTGGGCGTCACCTTCGTCCTGGACCGGGCCGGCGTCACCGGTGACGACGGGGCCTCGCACAACGGCATGTGGGACATGTCGATGCTGCAGCTCATCCCGTCCCTGCGGCTGGCCGCCCCGCGCGACGCCGAGCAGGTCCGCGCCCAGCTGCGCGAGGCCGTCGAGGTCAAGGACGCCCCGACCGTGGTCCGCTACTCCAAGGGCACGGTCGGCCCGGCCGTCCCCGCGGTCGGCCGGATCGGCGGCATGGACGTGCTGCGCGCCGCCGAGGAGCCCTCCGGCGCCCACCGCGCCGACGTGCTGATCGTCTCGGTCGGTGCGATGGCCCCCACCAGCCTGGAGGTCGCCGACCTGCTGGCCGCCCGGGGCATCACCGCCACCGTGGTGGACCCGCGCTGGGTCAAGCCGGTGGACCGGGCCCTGCCGGGCCTGGCGGCCGAGCACCGGGTGGTCGTCACCATCGAGGACAACGGCCGGGTGGGCGGCGTCGGCGCGGCCGTGGCGCAGGCGCTGCGGGACGCGGACGTGGACCTGCCGGTGCGCGACTTCGGCATCCCGCAGGAGTTCCTGGACCACGCCAGCCGGGCCGAGATCCTGGCCGAGATCGGCCTGAACGCCCCGGACATCGCCCGAAAGGTGACGGCGCTGGTCGCCAAGCTGGACGCGGCGCCGGTCGAGGCCTGACCGGAGGCCGTCCGGGCGGAGCGGCCCCCGTTCCGTTGACGACCATTTGTCGTAACTCCGTAACAGTTCGTCACGGAACAAGCTGACAATCGCACTGAAAGGCGGGACCGGCGCCATCGGCGCCGATCCCGCCCGGTAGGTTGTCATCCGTGCCGACCCCCACCCGCCTCCGCCTCACCGGACTGGCCGAGCGCCTGCCCGAGCGCGTCCGTACCCGTCTGCTGACCGGGTACTGGACCAGGCTGGTGCCGGTGCTCGCGCTGGTCGCGCTGCTCACCCACATCCCCTCCTTCGCCCGGCCCGTCTGGAGCCCGGACGAGGGCTTCCTGGCGACCCAGGCCCGGATGCTGGCGGACGGCGGCGTGCTGTACGACACCGTGGTGGACCGCAAGCCCCCGCTGCTGCCCTGGCTCTACCAGGCCTGCTTCGCGGTCTTCGGCTCCGCCTCGCTCTGGCCGCTGCGCACCCTGGCGGTGGTGGCCCACCTGGTCACGGCGATCCTGCTGGCCTCGATCGCCCGCGGCCGCTGGGGCAACCGGGCCGGGGCCGGGGCCGGACTGCTCTACCTGCTGGTCTCCATCGGGCTCTCCCCGGAGGACACCCAGGCGGCGACCTTCGAGGTCTTCATGCTGCCCGCCATGGTGGCCGCCTTCCGGTACGCCGAACGGCGCCGCTGGCTGGCCGCGGGCATCGCGGTCGCCCTGTGCTCACTGACCAAGCAGACCGGCGGCGCGGTGCTGCTGCCGGTGCTCTGGATGCTCTTCCAGGACACCCGCCGGCGCGGGGTGCGCTGGCCGCCCGCGCTGTTCAAGATCGGGTTCGGCTTCACCCTGCCGATAGCGCTGGTCGCGGTGATCCTCACCAAGCCCAAGGGCTTCCTCTTCTGGGTGGTCACCGGCAGCGGCGACTACGCCTCCTTCGGCGGCGCCTGGCTCCAGATGCTCGGCCGGGCCCTCGGCAACTCGGCCATCCTGGTCGGGGCCGGCCTGGGCTTCCTGCTCCCGGTCGGGCGCAGGCTCTGGCTCAAGTACCGCCACCGCCCGCTGCCGGTGGCCGGCGAGGAGCACGGCTCGACCACCGACCTGTGGGTCTGGCTGCTCTCCTCGGTGGTCGCGGTCAGTGTGGGCTTCCACTTCTTCGGCCACTACTACCTCCAGCTGATGCCGCCGCTGGTGCTGCTGGGCACCGGGGCGATCGCCACCTCCGCGATCCGCTGGAAGCCCGTCCTGGCGTACACCACGGTCGCCGCCACGGTGTTCTGGAGCCTGGCGCTGGCCTGGCCGGGGGAGGGGCTCAACCGCACCACCGAGGTCGCCACCGCCGTCGCCGCCCAGACCACCCCCAAGGACACCGTGCTGGTCTGGGGCATGCACCCCGAGCTGTACTGGCTGGCCGACCGCAAGCCCGCCACCCGCTACCTGACGGCGGGCTTCCTCACCAACTACAGCGGCGGCAAGGACGGCAACCAGAACGTCGGCGAGCAGTTCAGCGTCGCCAACGCCTGGCAGACCTTCGACAAGGACCTCGCCAACGGCCTGCCCGAGGTCGTGGTCGACGACTCCGGCATCGCCCCGTACCAGCCGGTCATGATCCCCCGGATGGAGAACCTGCTGGACACCCACTACGAGATGGTCGGCGTCTTCGCCGACACCGTGGTCTACCGCCTCAAGCACTGAGACGCCCGCGTCCGGGCCGGCGGGCGGCAGCGCCGTCCACACCCGTTCCGCGCGGCAACGCCGTCCACACCCGTTCCGCGCGGCAACGCCGTACACACCCCTTCCGGCGGCGGCGCCGTGCACAGCCCACGTTCCGGCGGCGACCCCGTACACAGCCCGTGCTTGGGCGGCAACCCCGTACACACCGAGGAGCCCCGGTGACCACTGGTCACCGGGGCTCCTCCGTGTTCCGGGTACGGGCCGTGCCTAGGCGGGCACCGAGGCCACGCCGGGGGCGAGGAAGGTCTTGCCGTTCACCCGCTCCGAGACGCCCTCACGGTCCAGGTACGGGGTGATCCCGCCCAGGTGGAAGGGCCAGCCGGCACCGGTGATCATGCAGAGGTCGATGTCCTGCGCCTCGGCGACGACACCCTCCTCCAGCATCAGACCGATCTCCTGCGCCACGGCCTCCAGGGCGCGGGCGCGGACCTGCTCCTCGGTGAGCACCGAGTCGCCGAAGGACAGCAGCTCCAGCACCTCGGGGTCGAGGACCTGCTGCCCGTCCGTCCAGGTGTAGAAGCCGCGCTTGCCGGCCTTGACCACCTTGGCGAGGTTCTCGGAGACGGTGAACCGCTCCGGGAAGGCGCCGTGCAGGGTCTCCGAGACGTGCAGGGCGATGGCCGGGCCGACCAGCTCCAGCAGCACGATCGGGGACATCGGCAGGCCGAGCGGCTCGACGGCCTTCTCGACGTCGGCGATCGGGGTGCCCTCGTCGATGATGCCCTGGATCTCGCCCATGAAGCGGGTCAGGATCCGGTTCACCACGAACGCCGGGGCGTCCTTGCAGAGCACCGAGGTCTTCTTCAGCTTCTTCGACACGGCGAAGGCGGTGGCCAGCGCGGCGTCGTCGGTCCTGTCGCCGCGGACGATCTCCAGCAGCGGCAGGATCGCGACCGGGTTGAAGAAGTGGAAGCCGACGACCCGCTCGGGGTGCTTCAGCTTCGAGGCCATCTCGGTGACTGACAGCGAGGAGGTGTTGGTCGCCAGCACGCAGGTCGGCGAGACCACGTTCTCCAGGTCCGCGAAGACGGCCTGCTTGACGCCCATCTCCTCGAACACGGCCTCGATGACGAAGTCCGCGTCGCCGAAGGCGGCGGCCTTGTCCAGCGAGCCGGAGACCAGGCCCTTGAGGCGGTTGGCCTTGTCCTGGCTGATCCGGCCCTTGCCGAGCAGCTTGTCGATCTCGGCGTGGACGTAGCCGACGCCCTTGTCGACGCGCGCCTGGTCGATGTCGGTGAGGACCACCGGCACCTCCAGACGGCGGGCGAACAGCAGCGCCAGCTGCGAGGCCATCAGACCGGCGCCGACGACGCCGACCTTGGTGACCGGGCGGGCCAGCGACCTGTCCGGCGCGCCGACCGGGCGCTTGGCCCGGCGCTGCACCAGGTTGAAGGCGTAGATGCCGCTGCGCAGCTCGCCGCTCATGATGAGGTCGGCCAGGGCCGTGTCCTCGGCGTCGAAGCCGGCCTGCAGGCTCGCCTTGTCGGCGAGGTCGAAGTCCTTGGCGGCGGCGATGATGTCCAGCGCCCGGTACGCGGCCGGAGCGGCGCCGTGCACCTTGCCGTCGGCGACCATGCGGCCCCAGAGGACGGCGTCGTCCCAGGCCTTGCCGCGGTCGATCGCCTCGCGCTCGACGACGACGTCGCCCTTGAGGACCTTGGCGGCCCAGAGCAGCGACTGCTCCAGGAAGTCGGCCGGCTCGAAGATCGCGTCGGCGATCCCCAGCTCGAACACGTCCTTGCCCTTGAGCTGCTTGTTCTGGTTCATCGAGTTCTCGATGACGACCTTGACGGCCTTACCGGCACCCACCAGGTTCGGCAGGATGGTGCAGCCGCCCCAGCCGGGGACGAGGCCGAGGAAGACCTCGGGCAGCGAGAAGGCCGGGACGCCCGCCGACACCGTGCGGTAGTCGCAGTGCAGGCCGACCTCGACGCCGCCGCCCATCGCCGCGCCGTTGTAGAAGGCGAAGGTGGGGACGGGCAGCGAGGCGATCCGCTTGAAGACGTCGTGGCCGCCCTTGCCGATGGCCAGCGCGTCCGCGTGCTCCGTGAGCAGCTCGACGCCCTTGAGGTCGGCGCCGACCGCGAAGATGAACGGCTTGCCGGTGATCGCGGCACCGACGATCGTGCCCTCGGCGGCCTCGGCCTCGACCTGGTCCAGCGCCTCGTTCAGCTTGAGCAGCGAGCCCGGGCCGAAGGTGGTCGGCTTGGTGTGGTCGAAGCCGTTGTCCAGGGTGATCAGGGCCAGCCGGCCGGCCTGCAGCGGCAGGTCGAGGTGGCGGACGTGCGCGGTCGTGACGACCTCGCCCGGGAAGAGCTCGGCGCCGCGGGTCAGCAGCTCAGTGGTGTTGGCCATGGTCACTTACCACCCTCGACCTGAGACGACGTTTCCGCTCCGCTCCAATGCGGGTTCTCCCAGATGATCGTGCCGCCCATGCCGAAGCCGATGCACATCGTGGTGAGGCCGTAGCGGACCTCCGGGCGCTGCTCGAAGCGGCGGGCCAGCTGGTTCATCAGGCGCACGCCGGAGGAGGCCAGCGGGTGGCCGAAGGCGATCGCGCCGCCGTACGGGTTGACCCGCTCGTCGTCGTCCGCGATGCCGAAGTGGTCCAGGAAGGCCAGGACCTGGACGGCGAAGGCCTCGTTGACCTCGAAGGCCTGGATGTCGTCGATGGTCAGACCGGCCTTGGCCAGCGCCTTCTCGGTGGCCGGCACCGGGCCGACACCCATGACCTCGGGCTCGACGCCCGCGAAGGCGAACGAGACCAGGCGCATCTTCACCGGGAGGCCGAGCTCCTCGGCGACGTCCTCGGCGGCCAGCAGCGAGGCGGTGGCGCCGTCGTTCAGACCGGCCGAGTTGCCCGCGGTGATGTTGCCGTGCGGGCGGAACGGGGTCTTGAGGCCCGCCAGGTTCTCCATCGTGGTGCCCGGGCGCATCGGCTCGTCCACGGTGGCCAGGCCCCAGCCGGTCTCGCCGACCTCGGGGTTGGTGTTGCGGATCGTGATCGGCACCAGGTCGGGCTGGATGTCGCCGTTGGCGTACGCCTTGGCGGCCTTCTCCTGCGAGCGCACGGCGTAGGCGTCGCAGCGCTCCTTGGTCAGGTGCGGGAACCGGTCGTGCAGGTTCTCCGCGGTCATGCCCATGAACAGGGCGGACTCGTCGACCAGCTTCTCGGAGACGAAGCGCGGGTTCGGGTCGACGCCCTCGCCCATGGGGTGGCGGCCCATGTGCTCGACGCCGCCGGCCACGACCACGTCGTACGCGCCGAAGGCGATGCCGCCCGCGGTGGCGGTCACGGCGGTCAGCGCGCCGGCGCACATGCGGTCGATCGAGTAGCCGGGCACGGACTTCGGCAGGCCGGACAGCAGGGCGGCGGTGCGCCCGATGGTCAGACCCTGGTCGCCGATCTGCGTGGTGGCCGCGACGGCGACCTCGTCGATGCGCTCGACGGGCAGGTTCGGGTTACGGCGCACGAGCTCCCGGATGCACTTGACGACCAGGTCGTCGGCGCGCGTCTCGTGGTAGATGCCCTTCGGGCCGGCCTTGCCGAACGGGGTGCGGACGCCATCGACGAAGACGACGTCCCTCGCGGTACGAGGCACGGGGGCTCTCCTCCCAGGGACCAACATTTAGGTGGGCGGGCTGCCGCCGTCGAAGACCCGAGCGGCGCCGCATCACGGCCATGCTACCCGCCGGTAACCAACCTGCCCAGGCCCCTCGGAGGGATCTGACCATGTGTCTCCCGACACGTTCCCCGGCCGTCCGACCAGGAGCGCCGGTTCCCGGGGACGACGAAGGGGATGTCGCCCGTACGGACGACATCCCCTTCCCGTGTTGCCGGATCGGCCCGGACCGCGACCGGCCCCGCGCGGCCGTCGGCCCCGGGCCCCGACCGGCTCCGCGCCGTGATCAGTCCTGGGCGACGACCGCCGCGGCGAAGGCGGCGGCCACCGCCGGCGCCACCAGGTCCACCTGCCACTGCCGGGCGCCGAGCCCGCGCAGTGCGGCGGCCACGCCCTCCGGGCCCGGGTCGGCCGGCGGCTGCCAGGAGACCCGCCGGACCAGGTCCGGGGTGATCAGGTTCTCGGCCGGCAGGTGGTGGCGCTCGGCCAGCTCGCTGATCGCGCTGCGCGCGCCGGAGAGCCGGGCGGCGGCCACCGGGTCCTTCTCGGCCCAGGCCCGCGGCGGCGGCGGTCCCTCGTGCGGCGCGGTGGCCGGCGGCAGCAGGTTCTCCGGGGTCTCCCGGCCGCGCTGCACGGCCGCCAGCCACTGCTCCAGCTGGCGCCGGTGCACCCGGGGGCCGAAGCCCTGGACGGCCTGCAGGGAGGCGATGTTCAGCGGCATGGCCAGTGCGGCGTTGACGATCGCCGCGTCCGCGAGCACCCGGCCGGGGGAGACGTCGCGGTCCTGCGCCATCCGGTCGCGGGCGAGCCACATCTCGCGCACCACGGCCAGCTGACGGCGGCGGCGGACCTTGTGCAGCTGGGAGGTGCGGCGCCACGGGTCGGTGCGCGGGGCCGGGCGGGGCGCGGCGGCGATCGAGGCGAACTCCTCCATCGCCCAGCCGAGCTTGCCCTGGGCGTCCAGCTCCCGTTCGAGTGCGTCGCGCAGCTCGACCAGCACCTCGACGTCCAGAGCGGCGTAGCGCAGCCACGGCTCGGGCAGCGGGCGGGTGGACCAGTCGACCGCGGAGTGCTCCTTGGCGAGGCTCAGCCCGAGCACGTTCTCGGTCATCGGCCCGAGGCCGACCCGGGCGAAGCCGGCGATCCGCCCGGCCAGCTCGGTGTCGAAGAGGCGCCGGGGTCTCATGCCGACCTCGGCGAGGCAGGGCAGGTCCTGGCTGGCCGCGTGGACCACCCATTCGGCGTCCTCGACGGCCCGGCCGAGCGCACTGAGGTCCGGGCAGGCGATCGGGTCGATCAGGGCGGAGCCGGAACCCTCGCGGCGCAGCTGGATGAGGTAGGCGCGCTGCCCGTAGCGGTAGCCGGAGGCCCGTTCGGCATCGACGGCCACCGGTCCGGTGCCCCCGGCGAAGGCGGCGACGACGGCGGCCAGCGCCCGGTCGTCCGCCACCACGGGTGGGATCCCGTCCTTCGGTTCGAGGAGCGGGACCGGGGCTGCTTCTTCTGGGATGGCTGCTACGGCGTCGGTCACCCCCCAAGGGTACGACGGTCCTCACGGCCGGGAGTGTTGTCGGACTGGTCAGACTGTTGATCGCCGAGGGATCGCGGGGCGGGCGGCACAGGACCGCGCGGGGGCCGTACGGGGCTTCGCGGGGGCGCCGTGGGGGTGACACGGGGGGACGGTGCGAAGGCCCGGCCGCCCGCCCGTCCCCGGGCGGGCGGCGCGCGCCGGGAGGCCGGGGGCCTCACGGCGGGGGCGGGGGCGGGGAGGGTGGGAGAGGCCCGCCCCCCGCGGGGGGGGGGCCGGCGAGGGTGGGTGTTTGT
>NZ_JBSHBN010000063.1:0-14432 GCF_053612025.1 Kitasatospora sp. NPDC054768 | reverse complement strand
GCGGCCGGGGGGCGGGGGGCCCCGCCCCCCCCCCCCCCGCGGGCGGGGGGGGGGGGGCGCCGCCGGGGGGGGGGGGGGCCCCCCCGGCGGGGGCGGTGCCCCACCGCCCCCCCCCCCCCGCCGCAGCGGTCCGGAGCGCCCGGCTCAGTGGATGATGCCGGTGCGCAGCGCGACCGCGACCATTCCGGCGCGGTCGCCGGTGCCCAGCTTGCGGGCGATCCGGGCGAGGTGGCTCTTGACGGTGAGCGCCGACAGGCCCATCGCCACGCCGATCGCCTTGTTGGACTGTCCCTCGGCGACCAGTCGCAGCACCTCGACCTCGCGGCCGGAGAGCTCGCGGTAGGCGGCCTGCTGCGCGCCCGGCGCACCGGGTGCTCCGGGGGCGCCCGGAGCACCGGCCGCGCCCGGCATGCCAGGCATCCCGGGGCGGCGCATCCGGCCGGCCAGCCCGGCGGCGCCGAGCGGCATCCCGGGGCGGCCCGGCATCGCGACGTTCGTCCGGGTACCGGTCACCACGTATCCCTTGACACCGCCGGCCAGCGCGCTGCGGACCGCGCCGATGTCGTCGGCGGCGGACAGTGCCAGGCCGTTGGGCCAGCCCGCGGCGCGGGTCTCGGCGAGGATGGTCAGCCCGGAGCCGTCCGGGAGGTGCACGTCGGCGACGCAGATGTCGCGGGGTGTGGAGACCCGGGGGCGGGCCTCGGCGATGGAGGACACCTCGATCACGTCGCGGACGCCGAGTGCCCACAGATGGCGGGTGACGGTGTTTCGGACACGGGGATCGGCGATGACCACCATGGCGGTGGGCTTGGTCGGCCGGTAGGCGACCACGTTTGCGGGGTGCTCAAGAAGGACCGACACCAGGCCTCCTGCGGGGAGTGGCGGACGGAACCCCGATGGGGGCGGTCGGAGTGTTCCGCGTTCGGAAAGGGTCACAGTCTGCTTCGGCAGCAACCGTGCCCGGCTTTAGCGAAAGATCACGATCTAGTGAGTAACAATACGGACAAATCGCGCAAATGATTGATGCGACATGCCCGGTATTCGCACAAAATCGATCAGATTCGGTGTCGATCGGTCGGTGTCGACCGGTGAATTGACGAAGAGCGGGTCCGAAGTCACACTCCGTCAGCCCTGGGGGTGGCGTCCGGCCCCCGGGCGCCGTCGGGCCCGCACACCACCCGTCAGTGCGACCGGGGGCGTCGCCGGGCCGGCATCGGGACCACTCCACCGAGTGAAGGAACCTCGGCGGGCCCCTGCGGGGCCGGGGCGGTCGGCGGCAGGCCGGCGCTGACGCACAGCAGGTCCGCCCAGGCCGCCAGGTGCCGCTCGAAGCGGCCGTCGGCAGGGGTCCAGGAAGCCCGGATCTCGATCTCGGTCGAGGACGGGCGGTCCGCCAGGCCGCCGAAGTACTGGGAGGAGGCCAGGCTCACCGTGCCGGACGGCTCCGCGTACCCGGCGCCGTTCGCCTGCAGGGTGTCCAGCAGCCAGGACCAGCCGACCTCGGAGACCATCGGGTCGCCCGCCATCTCCGGCTCCAGCTCGGCCCGGGTCATCGTGACCACCCGGAACTCCCCGTTCCAGGCCTCCTGCCCGGCCGGGTCGTACAGCAGCACCAGCCGGCCGTCCGCCAGCTCCTCGCCGTCGATCTCGACCGAGGCGGTCACCGCGAACGAGTACGGGGCGAGCCGGCGCGGCGCCGGCGCGGGGGAGAGCTGCACCTCGGGCCGCAGCCGGGCCCCGTCCAGGGCCGCCACGGCCGCCCGGAACTCGCTCGGCACCCCCTCGTGCCCCGCTCCGCCACCTGCTCCGCCACCCTGTGCGGGGTGCCCTCCGACCGCTGCCATGCCCCGAAGACTAGGTCGAAGAACGGGGTTATCGCCGCAACTTCTCTCCCAGCGGCGTGCCGGAACGGCAAACCCGGACAGATCTTGGAGGAACCGACGAGACCGGCCGGGAAACCGGGCCCGGCACGCGTGCGAAGATTTGACGCGTGAGCGAGACAACGGCAGACACCACGGCGCCCACCCACGGCGGCCAGACCACCCCCCGGCGTCGCGGCGCCGCGCACGACTCCGCGTTCCTGCGCGCCTGCCGGCACGAGCCCGTGCCGCACACGCCGGTGTGGTTCATGCGCCAGGCCGGCCGCTCGCTGCCCGAGTACCTGAAGGTCCGCGAGGGCATCCCCATGCTGGAGTCCTGCATGCGGCCCGAGCTGGTCAAGGAGATCACCCTCCAGCCGGTGCGCCGGCACAAGGTGGACGCGGCGATCTTCTTCAGCGACATCGTGGTGCCGCTCAAGGCCGTCGGCATCGACGTCGACATCAAGCCCGGCATCGGCCCCGTCATCGCCGACCCGATCCGCACCGTCGAGGACCTGAAGCGGCTGCGCCCGCTGGAGCCGGACGACGTCCCCTACATCACCGAGGCCGTCGGCCTGCTGGTGGAGGAGCTCGGCGAGACCCCGCTGATCGGCTTCGCCGGGGCGCCGTACACGCTGGCCAGCTACCTGATCGAGGGCGGGCCGTCCAAGAACCACGAGAACACCAAGGCCATGATGTACGGGCAGCCCGAGCTGTGGGCCGCCCTGGTGGACCGGCTCGCGGACATCACCTCGGCCTTCCTCAAGGTCCAGATCGAGGCCGGCGCCTCGGCCGTCCAGCTGTTCGACTCCTGGGTCGGCGCGCTCGCGCCGGACGACTACCGCCGCTCGGTGATGCCGTCCAGCACCAAGGTCTTCGACGCCGTCGCCGAGTACGGCGTGCCGCGGATCCACTTCGGTGTCGGCACCGGCGAACTGCTCGGCCTGATGGGCCAGGCCGGCGCGGACATCGTCGGCGTCGACTGGCGGGTGCCGCTGAACGTCGCCGCCGAGCGGGTCGGCCCGGGCAAGGGCCTGCAGGGCAACCTCGACCCGGCGGTGCTGTACGCGCCCACCGCGGTGGTGGAGACCAAGGCCGCCGAGGTGCTGCGGGCCGCCGAGGCGCTCGGCACCAGCGGCCACATCTTCAACCTCGGCCACGGCGTGCTGCCGTCCATGGACCCGGACGCGCTCAGCCGCCTCGTCGCCTTCGTCCACGAGGCCAGCGCGCGCTGACCCCCCGGTGGCGGGCCCCTGCCGCTCCGGGGCCCGCTACCCGGCCGTGACCTCGATCCCGGCCCGGCGCAGCAGCGCCGCCGTCACCCCGTCGCCGGGGCGCAGCTCCCCGGTGAACGACCCGTCGTACACCTGCCCGCAGCCGCAGGACGGGCTGCGCGCCATCAGCACCGCCCGCCGGGCCCCCGCCTCCTCGGCGGCGGCGAGCGCCGCCCGGGCGCCGGCCAGGAACTCCGCGGTGCAGTCCGCCCCGGTCGCGTCCACCACCCGGGCCCGCCCGTCCAGCACGTCCGCGCCGTCCCCGCCCACGATCTCCGCCGGCGGCCGCGGCGTCGGCAACCCGCCCGCCCCCTCCGGGCACACCACCACGGCCCGCCCCCGCTCGACCAGCCGCACGGCGTCGTCGGAGGTCTTCGCCCGCCCGTCGTACCGACAGGGGATCCCGGCCAGACACGCACTCACCATGATCGGTTCCATGCGAAGCAGCCTACGGGACATGGCATTTCCGATGATGTGACACCCATGGACGAGCTGCCGGAATGGATGAGTCCGCCGCGGGCCGAGGGCTGGTACGCCGAGGACCTCGACCACCTGCCCGACGCGCCCAAGCACATCGAGCTGATCGACGGCGCACTGGTCTTCCGGGGCCGGAGCACCGCGATCGCGGCGTCAAGTTCCGCAAGTACGCCGAGGCCGGAATCCCGCACTACTGGATCGTCGAGGAGGAGGACGACGGCCTGCCGGTCGTGCACGTCTACGAGCTGGACCAGGTGACCGCTTCGTACGCACCCGCCGGAATCCTCCGCGGCAGACTGGAACGCCCGGTGCCGTTCCCGATCGCGATCGACCTCCGGCGTGCAGGGGATTGAGGGTCCGGCGTAAAGACCTGCGAGACTGCGGGGCATGTCGGATGCACAGGTCGTCGTCGTCGGTGGTGGGATCGCGGGGCTGGCCGCGGCCGCTTTCCTGAGCGGTGCCGCCGGGGGGGCCGCGCGGGCGCGGGTCACGCTGCTGGAGGCGTCCGGGCGGATCGGCGGGAAGCTGTGGGGCGGAGAGGTCGGCGGGGTCCGGGTGGACCTCGGGGCCGAGTCGGTGCTGGCCCGGCGGCCGGAGGCGGTGGACCTGGCACGGGCGGTCGGGCTCGGCGAGGAGCTGGAGCCGCCGACCACCGCGAAGGCCGCGATCTGGACCCGCGGCGCGCTGCGGCCGCTGCCCGGCGGGCAGGTGATGGGCGTCCCCGGTGACCTGGAGGCGCTGGCCGCCTCCGGCGTGCTGACCGACGAGGGGCTGGAGCGGGCCCGGAACGAGCGGCCCGGCGAGATCGGCGAGGACGTCGCGATCGGCCGCTACGTCGCCGACCGGCTGGGCCAGGAGGTCGTGGACCGGCTGGTCGAGCCGCTGCTCGGCGGCGTCTACGCCGGCCGCGCCGAGGAGATCTCGCTGCGCGCCGCCGTCCCGCAGCTGCTGTCGATCGCGCGCGGCGGCGGCTCGCTGGTCGAGGGGGTGCACGAGCTGGCCTCCCGGCCGAAGGTGGTCGGCACCCCGGTGTTCCAGGGCCTGCGCGGCGGCCTCGGCACCCTGCCCGGCGCGGTCGCCGCGGCCTGCGTCAAGGCGGGGGTGGACCTGCGCACCGACGCCCCGGTGGACGAGCTGCGCCGCACCCCCGACGGCTGGCGGGTGGTGGCCGGCGGCGAGGTGCTGCACGCGGACGCCGTGGTGCTGGCCGTCCCGGCCCCCGTCGCGGCCCGACTGCTGCGCGAGGACGCCCCGGCGGCCGCCACCGACCTGGACGCCGTCGAGTACGCGGGCATGGCCCTGGTGACCCTGGCCTTCCGCCGCGCCGACCTGGCCGAGCCGCCCGGCGGCAGCGGCTTCCTGGTGCCGCCGGTGGACGGGCGGCGGATCAAGGCCTCGACCTTCTCCTCCAACAAGTGGGGCTGGCTGGAGCGTTCCGCGCCGGACGCGTTCCTGCTGCGCACCTCGCTGGGCCGGTACCGCGAGGAGGAGGCGCTGGGGCTGCCGGACGAGGAGCTGGTGGCGCGCTCGCTGGCGGACCTGGAGGAGGCGATCGGGCTGACCGCCCGGCCGTACGACACCTTCGTCTCCCGCTTCACGGCCGGTCTGCCGCAGTACCCGGTGGGGCACCTGGACCGGGTGGCCCGGGTGCGGGCCCAGGTGGCGCGGGTGGGCGCGCTGGCGCTGTGCGGCGCCGCGTACGACGGGGTGGGCATTCCGGCGTGCATCGGTTCGGCGGCCGCCGCGGCGGCCGCCGTCGACAGACTGTTGACCCCGGCGACCGGGGAAGGCTCCACGGAGAGGACAATGGGCGCATGACTGAGAGCGTTGAGCGGGAGCAGCAGCCCGAGAAGAAGAAGGCGCGCGACCTGAACCAGGTCATCCGCTACACGATGTGGTCGGTGTTCAAGCTCAAGGGCGCCCTGCCCGAGGACCGCACCGCGCTGGCCGCCGAGGTGGACGAGCTGTTCGCCCAGCTGGCCGCCAAGGACGTGACCGTGCGCGGCACGTACGACGTCTCCGGTCTGCGCGCGGACGCCGACATCCTGGTCTGGTGGCACGCCGCCGACTCGGACGACCTCCAGGAGGCGTACAACCGCTTCCGCCGCACCGGCCTCGGCCGGCTGCTGGAGCCGGTCTGGTCGAACATGGCGCTGCACCGCCCGGCCGAGTTCAACAAGTCGCACATCCCGGCCTTCCTGGCCGACGAGCGCCCGCGCGACTACGTCTGCGTGTACCCGTTCGTCCGCTCCTACGAGTGGTACCTGCTGCCGGACGCCGAGCGGCGCGCGATGCTCGCCGAGCACGGCCAGATGGCGCGCGGCTACCCGGACGTGCGGGCCAACACGGTGGCCTCGTTCGCGCTCGGCGACTACGAGTGGCTGCTCGCCTTCGAAGCGGACGAGCTGCACCGGATCGTCGACCTGATGCGCGATCTGCGCCCCTCCCGGGCCCGGCTGCACGTCCGCGAGGAGGTGCCGTTCTTCACCGGTCGGCGCAAGCCGGTCAGCGAGCTGCTGAACGGCCTGGTCTGACGGTTCCCGCGGTTCCTCCCGGAGGCCGGTTCCCCGACGGGGAGCCGGCCTCCGGCGTCGCTACGGGCGCGGCCCGGCGAACTCGCGCAGCACGGAGGTGTAGTGGTCGCCGAGGTCGACCCGGGTGACGTCCTCGAAACGGAACTTCGTCGGCTCCGGGTACCAGCGCGCCTCGGGGTCGACCTCGTGCAGCCGCAGCGAGGCGGGCCGCAGCGCGGTGACCGTACCGACCCAGCAGGCGCCGGGGTCGCGGCGCTCGGTGTGCAGGGCGATCAGACCGTACTCGGCGCAGGCGGCGGTGAGCAGGTCGGGCAGGTCGTCCAGCGGCAGGTCGGTGCCGGGCGGGCGGACCGGCCACAGACCGCGGCGGCGCAGCACCCGTACGGTCAGGCTCTCGGGGCCGCCCCGGTCGCGGACCTTGTGCAGGTCGGCGGTGCGGACGGCGCTCCAGCCGTCGAGGCGGTGGTCGGTGCAGGTGGCGAGCAGGGTCCAGACCGGGCCGGTGCCGAGGACGAAGCCCTCCAGCCGGTCCGCGCCGGGGATGGAGCGGCGCAGCCGGACCGGGCGGCCCTCGAAGCGGGCGCGCTCCAGCGTCGCGAGGCCCTTCCGGCCGAGGGCCGGCGGGTCCGGGGCGCGGTCGGCGGGGCCCCGCTCGGCGGGGTCGGGTGTGTCCATGGGTGGGAGTCTGCCCTGGTCGCAGCGGTCGGTGCAGCCGGTTTTCAGGTCCGGTGCGGGCGCAGGGCGGCGCGGAGCCGGGCGTCGGGCAGGACGGCCGGGCCGTTCATGGCGACGGCGGTGAGCAGTTCGCGCTCCTCGTCGTCGGCCAGGCCGCGCTGGCGGGTCGGACGGACCTCGCGCAGGACCTCCTGGCCGATCGGGGAGGCCCAGCGGGTGTACGGGTAGACGTCCACCCGGGCCATCAGCAGGGTGCCCGAGGTGAGCGCCACCGGCAGGGAGAACCAGGCGAGCGGGGCGAGGGTGTTACCCCCGGTGAAGCCGCCGAGGGCCAGCGAGGCGGCCAGCAGGACCAGCGTCAGCAGCAGCGCGTGCCGGACCTGCCGGACCACCACCACGGTGTTGCGCTGCACCAGGGCCGGGGTGGCCAGGCCCGCCAGGGTGAGCCGGGCGCCGATCTCCAGCACGGTGGGGTGCTCGGCCATCGCCCGGCGCAGCTCGTCGGTCCGGCACTGGACCTCGGGGCCGACGGTGGCGATGACCGCCCGCTCCAGGCGGCTGCGGCCCCTGGGGTCGACCACGGTGGTCCAGCCGGTGTGCGCCAGGTGCAGCCGCCCGCGGCCGGTCATCAGGACGAGGGCGAGTTCGACCACCCGGTCCGGGCCGCCGGCCAGGTAGGCGGTCTCGTACAGGCCGATGCCGACGGCTTCGGGGGGCCGCAGGCCGGCCTGGTCGGCCAGGGCGTCGGCGGTGGCGGTCATCCGGACCAGTCGGAGGCAGGACAGGACCGCCGCGACACAGGCCGGTATGAGGAACAGCAACCACATGGGCTTGTTGTATGCCTGCGTCGACGGCGGGCGGAACGTCTTCCCGGTCCGCGATACCGAACTGTGACGTCCGGCGGCGCGCCCGGAGGGTCTCAGGAGCCGCAGCCGCCGCCGCCACAGCTCGACCCGCAGCTCGAGGAGGACGAGGATCCGCAGCTGGAGGAGGACCCGCAGCTCGACGAGGAGGAGCCGCAGCTGGACGAGGAGGAGCCGCAGCTGGACGAGCCGCAGCCGGAGCCGGAGGAACCGGAGTCGGAGGACCCGCACCAGGCCGCGGAGCCGCCGTCGGTGCCGGAGGAACCGGAGGAGCACGAGGAGGCCGACGACGAGGACGAGGACGACGAGGACGACGAGGAGGCGTTCGCGGCGACCGCCTGCCGTACGGCCTCCTCCTCGGCCGACGCGGTCAGCATCGCGGCCTCCAGCTCCGGGTTGTCCAGCCCGGCGGCGGCCAGGCCGCCGAGCGCGAGCGCGCCCAGCAGTGCGCCGCCGGCCAGCCGGGGCGGCATCCCGGCGTTGGGCTTCCACGGGGTGCCCTGCATCAGGGAGAGCTGGCGCTGCCCGGCCGGGGTGATCCTGCCCTTGACCGGCGCGGTGGCGAGCAGCGCGGTGAGGCCCCCGAACAGCAGGAGGCCCGGGACCCAGAGGTTCGGGCGGTCGTGGCCGGCGGCGCCGTCGTCGAGCAGCAGGGAGGCCACCGCGGAGGCCACCACGAGCAGCAGCGCGAGCCAGAGCAGCCGACGGGCGGTGCGGGCCCGCCGCAGCCGCTCGGGGCGGCGCAGCAGGCCGCGGTCGGCGAGCCGGTCACCGATCTCCTGGACGGCGGCGGAGCGCATCACGGTGTGGCGCAGCGAGCCGAGTTGACGGCTGCCGGTCGGACCGACCGCGTCCTGGACCGCCTTGTCGACGGCGTCGTACGGCTTGGAGCCGGTGAGCGTGACCAGACCGGAGCGGCTGATCACGACCTGCTCGCTCATGTGCATCCGGACCACGGCGGTGTCGAACACCCGCCCCGGCCCGCCGGACAGGAACGCGGTGTCGAGCAGCGGCAGACCGCGGCCGGGCAGGCCCTTGGCGTAGCGGACCCGGCCGATGTGCTGCCGGGTCCGGGCGGCGTACAGGGCGGCGGCCGCCAGCAGGACGGCCGGGACGATGAAGTAGCTGTTGTGCCACATGGGCTGTTCCCCCGAGGTGGTGACAGTGCGTCAGGATCAGGTGTCGCCGGGTTCGCCGGCGGCCCGGCCGCCGGCTAGCGGCGCGGGGCCGGGCGCAGGGCCCGGCGCAGGCGCGCGAGCGGGCCCGGCGGCCGTACGGGTGCCGGGTGGAGCCACTGCTCCAGGGCCCGGCGGTGGTCGTCGGCGAGCGGGCCGCCGTCGGTGAGCACCCACTGCGCGAAGGCCCGGGCGTCGGCCCGGTAGCCGCCGGTCTGCGGGTGGGAGCGGGCGTAGCCGAGGAAGAGCGGCCCGTACTGCGCCCCGAGCGCCCGGGGCAGGTCCGGGGCGACCTTGGCGGTGGTGTCCCGCCGCTTGGCGGCCAGGCCGGTGGACTGGGCGCGGACCTGCCGCTCGTCGAAGCCGTGCGGGACGGGCCCGCCGGCCACCAGGGCGGCCAGCAGCTCCTCCTGGCGCCGGGCCAGGCGCCGCCGGGCGGCGGCGAGGTCCTGCTCGGCGGGGCCCGGGCCGGCGGGGTCGTGGTCGGTGGTGAGACGCGGGTCGGTGTTCTCCCGCGCCGTTCTGGTCAGGTCGCTCATCGCCGGGTGCTCCCCTCCAGCACCCGGCGGATGGCGTCCAGTTCACCGGCCAGTTCGCTGGGCGGCGGGAAGTTGGCGTCCCGCTCCAGCAGCACCCCGGGCGGGGCGACCCGCGCGCAGAGTTCGGCCAGCACCTCCAGCACCGGTTCGGTGACGGGGTGGGCGTGGGTGTCGTGCCAGACGCCGTCGACCAGGGTGCCGCCCGCGACGTGGACGTAGGCGAGCGCCTCCAGCGGCAGGCGGTCGAGCTCGGCGGCCGGGTCGATGCCGAGGTTGACCCGGTTGGTGTGCAGGTTGGCGACGTCGATCAGGAGCCGGACGCCGGTGCGCTCGACGAGCTCGGCGAGGAACTGGCCCTCGGTGAACTCGTCGTCCGGCCAGGCGAGCTGGGCGGCGATGTTCTCCAGGGCGAGCGGCACCGGCAGGTGGTCCTGGGCGATCCGGACGTTCTCGGCGATCACCCGCAGCGAGTCCCGGGTCCGGGGGACGGGCAGCAGGTGGCCGGCCTCCAGACCACCGGCCCGGACGAACGCCAGGTGCTCGCTGACCAGCGGGGAGTCGAGTGCCAGCGCGGCCTCGGCGAGCCGGTCGAGGCGGCCGGGGTCGGGCAGGTCGGCGCCGCCGAGGCCGAGGCCGACGCCGTGCGGGACGACGGTGACGCCGCGTCCGCGCAGCACGGTCAGGGACTCGGGCAGGTGGTCGGCGCAGATGTTCTCGGCGACCACCTCGACCCAGTCCAGGCCGGTCCGGCTCTCGACCACGGTGTCGATCTCGCTGCGCCAGCCGAGGCCGACGCCCAGACGGGGCGCGGCCTCCCGGCGCGCGGTTCCCAGGGGTGCGGCTCCTCGGCTCGCGGTGGCGGAGGCAGGCAGTTCCAGGGCAGGGGAAATCATCGGTTCGCCCCCTTCGGAGGGCCGGGTGGGAGGGCCGTCGAGCGGTGCGGGCGTCGTCGCCGGAACCGCGCGGCCGTGCTGCTGAGAATGTCCCCGGGCGGGGTGGCTGCCAAGCCTCGCCCGGTCTTCTCAGAGCATTATTTGAGCATGTCGTGCCGGCCGTGAGGGACTTTGGTCCCGAGCCCGGGCCGTCCGCGCAGGTGGGGCGCCCTTCCGGCGGGAAAACCGGAGGCGCCGGACGGGCCTGCGGGCTAGCGTGGGAATCCATGACTTCCTCGAATTCCTCCTCCGTGACGATCCGTGACTTCCACCCCGAGGACGCCGTGGCCGTGGCCGCGGCCCACCGGGCCGGGCGCGAACACCTGGTGCTCTCCGCCGAGACGCTGGTCTGGTTGAACGCCCAGCCCAGCCCCGAGGAGCACTTCCGCACCTTCGTCGCCGAACTGGACGGCCGGGTGGTCGGCGCGGTGCGCTGCGGGGTGGTGCTCGGGACGACGACCACGGGTGTCGGCTACGCCAACGGCAGCGTGCTGCCGGAGTACCGGCGGCGCGGCGCGGCCACCGCCCTGCTGGCCGCGGCCGAGCGGCACCTGACCGGGCACGGCGTGACGGAGCTGCACACCTGGCTGGACGACGAGCCCGCCTCGCAGGTCTTCGCGACCGCCCGGGGCTACCGGATCGGGCGCACCATGCAGTTCGCCGGACGGGACCTCGCGCTGCCGCTGCCGCCCGCTCCCGTACGGCCGGCCGGTGTCGAGGTGCGCCCGGCCGCCGACTGGGCGGACGACCCGTACCCGGTGTTCCTGGTCGAGGCGGACGCGATCCCGGACGAGCCCGGCAGCGAGGTGCCGATGGACGCCCTCACGTACGAGGACTGGCTGCGCAACGACTGGGCCAGGCCGGACCGGGACGCGGCGCTGAGCGTCGTCGCCGTGGTGGACGGCCGGCCGGCCGCCTTCAGCATGGCGCAGACCGACGGCGTGGACCGCTACTGGTCCGCGTTCACCGCCTGCCGCCGGGAGTTCCGCGGCCGGGGGCTGAGCAAGCTGGCCAAGCTGGAGTCGCTGCGGCTCGCCGCGGCGGCCGGCTACCGGCACGCGTACACCAGCAACGACACGACCAACGGGCCGATGCTGGCGATCAACGCCTGGCTCGGCTACGAACGCTGTGCGGGGGAGCGCAAGGGGATCAAGCAGCTGGAGCGGTCGGCGGAGCAGGAGATCTGACGCTCCCCCGGACCGATCCCCGGCCCGGCCCGGACCGATCCCCGGCCCGGTACGGACCCAACCGGGGCCCGGGCCGGGCCACTTCGGCCAGATGTGGTCCAGACCACGTGGGACGAATCGGGACAGCTCAGGTTTCTTCGGGCGCGAAGTGGCTTGAACTGTAATGGTTTTGCTCCACTCCTGTCACGACATGGGCATAATCGCGCACATGACGATCAGCCGTGCGAACGTGAGCGCGATTGCCGAGGACCTGTACGTGTGGCTCCCGCCGAAGCGGGGCTGGGGCCTGGCCAACTGCGGGCTGCTGGCCTCGGAGGCCACCGCGCTCTGGATCGACACGCCGTACGACCCCTCGATGGCCGGGGAGTTCCTCGCCGCGAGCCGGCGGCTGCTGCCGGACGGGGTCGGGATCGACCGAGTGGTCGTCACCCACGCCAACGGGGACCACCTGTGGGGCGCCGGGGTGCTGCCGGACGCCGAGGTGATCGCCACCCGCGAGGCGCTGGAACACATCCACTGGGAGCCCACCCCGCAGCAGCAGCACGCGCTGGTCGTCAACAGCGACCCGCAGTCGCCGCTCGGCGGCTACCTGAGGGAGCACTTCGGGCAGTTCGACTGGTCCGGCACCGCGCCGGTGCGCCCCGACACCGTCTTCACCGGCGAGCTGGAGCTGACCGTCGGCCGCTACCCGGTGCGGATCACCAGCCTGCCCGCCGCCCACACGGGTGGGGACCTCATGGTCCACCTCCCGCACCAGCGCGCGGTCTTCACCGGCGACGTGATCTTCTCCTCGACGCCCGAGCAGCCCGGCGACCACCCCTCGCACTGGGCCGGACCGCTGGAGAACGTCATCGGCGCCTGCGAGCAGGCACTCGCCACCGGCGCGGAGATCTTCGTGCCCGGCCACGGCCCGGTGCTCGACCGCGACGGCGTCCGGGAGCACATCGGCTACCTCTCCTACGTCCGCGAGCGCGCCCACGCCCTGCACGCCGCCGGCATACCCGCGCTGGACGCCGCCCGGCGGGTGATCGCCGAACAGCGCCACCCCGAACTCGGCCTGCCCGAGCGCCTGGTGCTCACCCTCGCGGCCGAGTACCGGCACCTGGACGGCTCCGCGGCCCCCGGCGCCCTGGAGGCCATGGGCCAGGTCGCCCTGGTGGCCCGGGAACTGGCCGAGGACGCCGCCCGCTCCCCGCGCCCGCACGCCGTCGGGAACTGACCCCACCCGCGCTCCCAGAACGCGCCCCTCCCGGCAGGCCCGGCCGCACCACCCGGTCCCACCCGCAAGCACCCCCCGAGGACTTCGATGACGCAGATCGCGCTGATCGTCCTGGCGCTGGTCGCCGCCGTGGCCGCGGCCGTGCTCGCCCGCGGCCGGGCCGGGGCCGTCGCCCGGGCGACGGCCGCCGAGACCGCGCTCGGCCGGAGCGAGGAGCGCACCCGGGCCGCCGAGGGCAGGCTCGCCCGCGCCGAGCAGCAGCAGCGCGAGGCGCAGGAGGCCGCCCGATGCTCCGCCGAGGAGGCCCAGCGGGCGCAGGAGCGCACCCGCGCCGCCGAGGACAGCGTCCGCGAGGCGCAGGAAGCGGCCCGGCACGCGCAGGACACCGTCCGGGACGCCCTGCAGCAGGGCGCCGCCGCGACCGACCGGGCCGAGCGGGCCGAGAGCGCGCTCGCCGCCGCCGAGGCGCGGGCGACCGCGCTGCTCGCCGAGATCGGCCACCTCGCCCAGGAGCGGATCGCCGCCACCGCCGTACGGCTCACCCACGGCAACGCCCCACTGGTCGGCCCACTGGACCCGCAGGCCGTCGGCCCCGAGGCGGTCCGGGCGCTGCAGGCCGTCCTGGACGCCGCGCACGCCGCCCTCGCCGACGAGCGCGAGCGGGTGGACGCCGCCGCCCGCGCCGCCATGCGCGGCGCCACCTCCCGGATCCAGACCCTGCTGTACCAGATCCAGAGCCTGGTCCAGCAGCTCCAGCACGAGCACGACGACCCCCGGCTGCTGGAGGTCGACTTCCGCAACGAGGTCGCGCTGCGCCGGATCCAGACCATCGCGGTGCTCTGCGAGGCCTGGCCGGGCCTGGCCCGCACCGACTCGCCGCTCGCCGAGGTGGTCGTCGGCGCGCTCTCCCGGGTGCCCGGCTACGCCCGGATCAAGGTCGCCAACCACCTGCGCGAGCAGCGCCTCGCCGTGGTCGCCCGGGCCGCCGAGCCGATCGCCGTCACCATCGCCGAGCTGCTCGCCAACGCCACCGCCTACTCCCACCCGGAGACCGACGTCCCGGTCACCGTCCAGCAGGGCGGCCGCGGCGCGCTGGTGATCATCGACGACAGCGGCATCGGCATGGACGAGGACCAGCTGCGCCGCGCCCGCCGGCTGCTGGCCGGCCCGCCCGACATGCTGCTCACCGAGCTCGGCAACCCGCCCAAGACCGGCTTCGCGGTGATCGGGAAGCTGGCCCGCCAGTACGGCTTCTCCTGTCACGTCGAGCCCTCGCCGTACGGCGGCATGCGGACCATCCTGCGCATCCCGGCCGCGCTGGTGACCGTCGTGGACGACGAGCAGCCGCTGTCGGTGCTCACCCCGCTGCCGCTGCGGGCCGGCGCCGGGCCGGCCCCGGCGCCCACCGTCGCGGCCGTCCCGCCGATGCGCGACGCGGACGAGCAGGACGGCCCGCAGCTCGCCGACCGCCACAACCAGCCGGGCCCGCACCCGGCCCCGACCATCCGGGTGGTGCCCGATCCGGTGGCGTCCGATCCGGTCGCGGACGGCCGGGCGGTCGGCCGGACGGACGGCGCGACGGCAGGGGGTGACGAGCCGGCCGGCGATGCGCCGGTCGGCGCCACCCCGAAGGACGGCGCGACGGCCGGTGCGCCCGCGGCGGACGCACCCGTGGCCGACGACGGCACCGGCCTGCCC
>NZ_JBSHBN010000062.1:0-47217 GCF_053612025.1 Kitasatospora sp. NPDC054768 | reverse complement strand
GGCCTCGGCGATGACCTGGATGTTGTCCCAGCCGACGAAGTTGGGGTTGAGCGAGCCGAACAGGGCGACGACGGCGACGAGGGCGCCGATCAGGCTGAGGTTCTGGCCGCCGATCGCGGCGAGCAGGGCGCGCGGGCCGCCGGTCCGGACGGGCAGGGCCCCGGCGTCCGGCGCCGGGGCGGTCGGGGGAGTGGCGGTGGTCATCGGGTCTCTCCGGTCTGGGCGGTGGTGGTGGCGGCGAGGTCGTCGGCCATGGCGAGGGCGAGGACGGCCTCCTCCGTCGCCCGGTCACGGGTCAGTTCGCCGGTCGTGCGGCCGTTCTGCATCACCACGACCCGGTCGGCGAGGCCGAGGACTTCGGGCAGTTCGGAGGAGATGACCAGGACGGCGGTGCCCTCGCGGGCGAGGTCGGCGATGATCTGGTAGATCTCGGCCTTGGCGCCGATGTCGACGCCCCGGGTGGGTTCGTCGAGGATCAGCAGGTCGGGCTTGCGGGCGAGCCAGCGGGCGAGGACGACCTTCTGCTGGTTGCCGCCGGACAGGGTGCGGACCTCGGCCTCGATGGAGGGGGCTCGCACCCGCAGCCGGTCGGCGTACTCCTGGGCGAGGGCCTTCTCCTGGCGCTGCTTGACGAACCGCCATCGGCTGAGCCGGCGCAGGCTGACCAGCGAGGTGTTGTCGCGGATCGTGCGCTGCAGGAACAGGGCCTGGGCCTTGCGCTCCTCGGGGGCCAGGCCGATGCCGGCGGCGATGGCGGCGCGCGGGTCCTTCAGGCGCAGGACCTCGCCGTTGAGGGCCACCGTGCCGGAGTGGATCGGGGCGTCGCCGGCCAGGGCGAGGGCGAGTTCGGAGCGTCCGGCGCCGATCAGGCCGGCCAGCGCCACGACCTCGCCGGCCCGGACGGTCAGGCTGACTCCGTGCACGTCGTCGGTGGTGAGGTCGCGGACGTCCAGCACGACGCGGTCGGTGGCGACCTGCTGGCGGACGAACAGCGAGGACAGGTCGCGGCCGACCATGAGCCGGACGAGTTCGCTCTCGTCGGTGGCGGCGGCCTCCACCACCCCGGCGACCCGGCCGTCGCGCAGCACGGCGATGCGGTCGGCGAGCCGGAAGATCTCCTTCATCCGGTGGGAGACGTAGACGACGGCGATGCCCTCGTCGCGCAGCCGCCCGATCAGGGCGAACAGGGCCTCGACCTCGTGCTCGGAGAGCGAGGAGGTGGGCTCGTCGAAGGCGATCGCCCGCGGCGGGACGGCGCCGGTCAGGGCCCGCATGATCTCGACCAACTGGCGCTGCGCGGCGGTGAGTTCGGACCCCAGAAGGTCGGGGTCGAGGACCTTGTCGAAGCCGAGGCGGGCCAGGTCCGCGGTGATGCGGCGGCGCAGCTCGGCGCGGTCCAGGCGGCGGCCGGCCCGGCGGGGCAGCGAGCCGGCGTAGACGTTCTCGGCGACCGGGACGTGCGGGATGATCTCGGGTTCCTGCGGGATGATCCGGATCCCGGCGCGGCGGGCGTCCTGGGGGGACTGCAGGTCCACGGTCTCGCCGTCCAGCAGCACGCGTCCCTCGGTGGGGCGGTGGTCGCCGGTCAGGATGCGCAGCAGGGTGGACTTCCCGGCGCCGTTCTCGCCCATCAGGGCGGTGACCCGGCCGGGCGGGAAGGTGAGGGTGACGTCCTCCAGGGCCCGGACGGAGCCGAAGCGCTTGGACACGCCCTCGGCGCTCAGGCCGGGGGCGCCGCTCGCCGGCGGGACGGGTGACGGTGCGGGTGTGGTCATCGGGGCCTCGTTGGCAGTGCGGTGCGTACGGTCTGGGGGAGCCGTGCACACGGTCGGCGGTGCCGGTGGTCGCGGTACGGTCTCCGGGAGCGCGCCGGTGCGGCGGGCGGATTCGGCAGGTCGGTGCCCGCCCGCCCCACCGGCGGCTCGGCGAGGCGTCAGCTGCAGGACACGCCCGCGGACTGCCAGGTGGCGGCGTCGACCATCGTGGTCGGGGCGAAGGCCTCCTGGGGGAAGTCCTTGCCGTTCTTGAGCTTGTCGTACATGGTCTGCACGGACAGGGCGCCGACGTCCTTGCCGTTGATGAACAGGGCGGCCTTCATCCCGGAGGGCTTGCCGGAGGCCCAGTTCTTGCACGCGAGGTAGGCGCCCAGGCCGACGCCGTCGATGTCGTCGGGGTTGATCCCGGCGTTCTGCAGGGCGGTGACGGCGCCCTGGACGTTCTCGTCGTTGCAGCCCCAGGTCACCCAGTGCTTGACCCCGGGGTTGGCGGTGATGGTGGCGGCGACCTTGTCCTGCGCGCCGGTCGGGGTGTTGTCGGTCGCGACGTCGATCAGCTGCACGCCCGGCACGGCCTGGTCGAAGGCGTCCTTGGCGGCCTTCACGCGGTCGCCGCAGACGGTGACGTCCTGCTTCCAGGCGGAGATGATCCGGGTGTCGGCCGGGTTCCAGCCGGCCTTCTTGAACTCCTCGGCGGCGCGCTGGCCGACCTGCTGGCCCATCTGCCGGCCGGAGAAGCCGATCCGGGGCACCAGGTCGGTCGCCGCGCACTGGGCCGGGGCCGGTCCGCTCGCGCAGACCTGGTCGTCGGAGGTCAGCAGTGCGGCCTTCGCGTCCCGGGCCGTCTGGACCACCTGCGGGCCGACCGCCGGGTCGGGCACCACGATGATCAGGCCGTTGCTCTTCTGCGCGATCGCGGCCTGCACCTCGCCGACCGTCTTGTTCGCGTCGTTGCCCAGGTTCACCACCTTCAGCTCGGCGCCGAGCTCGGCGGCCTTGGCCTTGGCGCCCGCGGCCTCGTCCACGAAGTACTGCTGGTCGCCCTGCTTCTGCAGGTAGGTGATCGTCACCTTGCCGGACACCGGGGCGACGGGCGCGTCCGCGCTGTTCGAGGACGTCTGCCCGGTGGAGCAGGCGGTCAGGCCGACGGAGGTGATCAGGCTCAGCGCGGCGATCGAGGCCAGGCGGCCACGGAGGGGGAGGTGCATGGAGGGGGCTCCTGAGGGTGGGGGCCGATCGGCAAGAAGCAACAAAACCAATCAGAAAGCACCACGATCAAACGTGGTGGGTCAAAAGAAAACGCCTGGCCCTGAGCTGAGTCAAGCTCATGTTTCCGGATCGGAGCCATCGAGACCGTCTCGTTATCCCGTCGCGCCGCGGATGGGGGGCCGAAGCCGGCGGATCGGGCCGCGATCTTCCGGATCGGAGCAGGTGGTGGCGTGTTCATCGGAACTTACTGATTGGTAGGTTGTTGTCGTGGACAGCTTCGGGCAAAGCCGGGGCGGCGTCAATAGCGCCTGGCAGGAGCATGTCTGAGGGGTGGTGCTGTGCCCCTGTGGCAAGCCGGCTCGGCCGCTGCCACCTGGTGGCGACCGGCCGATCGCGTTGTATTTCATCTGAAGTTGTTGATTACTGTTGAATGTTGGGTCTACTGTCCTCCCCGGCATGTCGGCATGCACCCGCCAGTCCCGGCCGCCCCGGCCGGGCCGAGTCCTGGTGGGCCCCGCTCCGGCCGACCCAGCCCGAGGACAGGAGTAGTCGATGACCGAACCACCCCACCCGCTCCGCCGGGGCGTCACCGCCCTGGCGGCGCTCGCACTCGGCGTCGCCGCCGCCCTGGCCGCGCCGGCCGCGGTGGCCGCGCCGGCTCCCACGACGAAGTCCGTGACACTGGACGGCCGTTCGCCGGGGCGGGCGTACGACGGACTCGGCGCGATCAGCGGCGGCGGCGCCACCTCGCGTCTGCTGGTCGACTACCCCGAGCCCCAGCGCAGCCAGGTGCTGGACTACCTGTTCAAGCCCGGTTACGGCGCCTCACTGCAGATGCTGAAGGTCGAGATCGGCGGTGACGCCAACTCCTCGGACGGCCCCGAACCGTCCCACATGCGCACCCCCACCGAGGTCGACTGCGACCGCGGGTACGAGTGGTGGCTCATGGAGCAGGCCAAGGCCCGCAACCCCGGGATCACCTTCTACGGCCTGGAATGGGCCGCGCCGGGCTGGCTGAACGGCGGCGTCTGGTCCCAGGACAACATCGATTACCTGGAGTCCTGGCTCGGTTGCGCCCGGCAGCACGGACTGAACGTCGGCTACCTCGGCGGCTGGAACGAGCGCGGCTACGACAAGGCCTGGTTCGAGAAGCTGCGCGCGGACCTGGACGGCCACGGCCACCAGGGCACCACCCTGGTCGCGTCCGACAGCGACGACGAGCACTGGTCGATCGCCGCGGACATGGCCGGCGACCCCGCCTTCGCCAAGGCCGTCGGCGTCATCGGCCTGCACGGCACCTGCTGGCACTCGACCCCCGTCTACACCGCCTGCCCCGGCAGCGACACCGCGACCGGGCTGGGCAAGCGGCTGTGGGCCTCCGAGGACGACAACGACAGCTACGGTGCCGACCCGGCCGCGCTGGCCCGCAACGTCAACCGCGAGTACCTCGACGCCCGGATCACCTCGGACATCAAGTGGGCGCTGGTCAGCTCCTGGCCCTCGAACCTGCCGTACGCGGGCGCCGGGCTGATGGCCGCCGACCAGCCGTGGTCCGGCAACTACGCGGTCGGCCGCGACATCTGGGTCATGGCGCACACCACCCAGTTCGCCAAGCCGGGTTGGCAGTACCTGGACGGGTCCAGCGGCTACCTGACCGGGACCGGTGCCAACGGCGACCCGCACAGCGGCAGTTACGTCACGCTCAAGTCAGGCCGGGACTACAGCACGGTCATCGAGGCCACCGACGCCACCGCCGCGCAGACCCTGACCTTCAAGGTCGCCGGCGGCCTGTCCACCGGCCAGGTGCACGTCTGGGCCACCGACATGAACTCCACCGACCCGTCGAAGTGGTTCGTCCACGCCCAGGACGTGACCCCGAAGAGCGGCTCGTACTCGCTCACCGTGCAGCCCGGTTACGTCTACACCGTCACGACCACCACCGGACAGGGCAAGGGCACCGCCGTGCCGCCTGCACCCGCCGCGATGCCACTGCCGTACCAGGCCGACCTCGGCGGCTACCGCGAAGGGGCCACCGCCCGCTACTTCCACGACTGGGCGGGCGCCTTCGAGACCGCGCCCTGCCCGTCCGGAGCGACCACCCCGGTGTGCCTGCGCCAGGTCATCAGCCGGGCGCCGATCCCGTGGCACGACGACATGAACTACACCCCGCTGACCCTCCTGGGCGACCCGTCCTGGGCCCACTACCAGGCGAGTTCGGACGTCGCCCTCGAACAGGCCGGCACCTCCGCCGAACTGCTCGGCCGCATCGACCACGTCGACCACGACCGCTCCGGCTACCATCTGAAGATCGACGACACCGGTGCCTGGAGCCTGTTCAGCGAGGACCGCTCCGGCGCCGACACCGTGCTGGCGAGCGGCAGCTACCCCGGCGCGGGGGCCGGAACCTGGCACAACCTCGCGCTGGCCGTCCAGGGCCAGACCATCACCGCGTCGATCGACCGCACCCAGGTCGCCTCCGTCGCCGACGCCGGGCACGGCATCGGCCAGATCGGCCTGGGCGTCGGCGGGTTCCAGCACGCCGACTTCGCCAACACCACCGTCACGCCGCTGGCCGCGCCGGCCACCCACACCGTGACCAGCGTCAACAGCGGCAAGTGCCTGGACGTCACGGGCGCTTCGAGCGCCGACGGCGCCCAGGTCGTGCAGTGGACGTGTGCCGCAGGCAAGGCCAACCAGCAGTGGACCCTCGTCCCGGACACCGGGGCCCGCATCCAGCTGGTCTCGGCGAACAGCGGCAAGTGCCTGGACGTCACGGGCGCTTCGAGCGCCGACGGCGCCCAGGTCGTCCAGTGGACCTGCGCCTCCGGCCGGGCCAACCAGCAGTGGACCGTTTCCTGACGGGACCGAGACGCCCCTGCCCGGACGTCGTGCCGGGCGCCCCGACCGGGCGCCCGGCACGGAGCAACACCGCCCCCACCCCTCCCCACCCTCGGAGACGCCCATGGGCCGTCAACACCCCTCCTCGACCTGGCGCACCGCCCTGAGCGCGGCGCTCGTCCTCGCCGGCGCGCTCGGCGGCCTGGCCGCGCCGCAGGCCGCCCTGGCCGCGACGGAGAGCGCCACCACCCCCACCGCCGCCACCTCCACCGCCGTCACCCTCGACGGCACCAAGCCGGGCCTGACCTTCGACGGGGTCGGCGCGATCTCCGGCGGCGGTGGCAACTCCCGCCTGCTGGTGGACTATCCGGAGCCCCAGCGCAGCCAACTGCTGGACTACCTGTTCAAGCCCGGCTACGGCGCCTCGCTGCAGGTGCTGAAGCTGGAGATCGGCGGCGACACCAACTCCACCGACGGCGCCGAGCCGAGCATCGAGCACACCAGGGGCACCGTCGACTGCAACCAGGGCTACGAGTGGTGGCTGGCCGAGCAGGCCAAGGCCCGCAACCCCGACATCACGTTCATCGGCCTGTCCTGGGGCGCCCCCGGCTGGATCGGGAACAGCGGCAGCGGCGGCAACTTCTGGTCCCAGGACTCCATCGACTACGTGATGTCGTGGATGGGCTGCGCCGGCCAGCACCACCTGAACGTCTCCTACCTCGGCGGCTGGAACGAGCGCGGCTTCGACAAGGCCTGGTACGAGAACCTCAAGAGCACGCTCGTCGCGCGCGGTTACGGCGCCACCAAGGTCGTCGCCGCCGACGACACCTGGGAGGTGGCCGACGCCATGGCCGCCGACCCGGCGTTCAAGAACGCCGTCGACGTCGTCGGCGTGCACTACCCCTGCGGGTACATGAGCTCCTTCACCGAGTGCCCGAGCACGCCGACCGCCCAGGCGCTCGGCAAGCCGCTGTGGGCGAGCGAGAACGGCTCCCAGGACCTCAACAGCGGCGCCCCGGCGGTGGCGCGCGGGATCAACCGGGGCTACCTCGACGGGAAGATGACCTCGTTCATCAACTGGCCGGTCATCGCCGCGCTCTACCCCGACCTCTTCTTCTCCACCGACGGCATGTCGATCGCCAACCAGCCGTGGTCCGGCAACTACGGCATCGGGAGGACGACCTGGGTCACCGCGCACACCACCCAGTTCACCAAGCCCGGCTGGAGCTACATCGACGCCGCGAGCGGCTACCTCGGCGGCGCACGCGCCAACGGCAGTTACGTCACGCTGAAGAGCACGAACAAGCGCGACTACAGCACCGTCATCGAGACCCTGGACGCCACCGCCGCCCAGACCGCGAACTTCACCGTCACCGGTGGCCTGTCCACCGGCAAGGTCCACGTCTGGTCCACCGACCTCGGCTCCACCGACCCGGCGCAGTGGTTCGTCAAGCAGAAGGACGTCACCCCGTCCGGGGGCCGCTACACCCTCACCCTCCAGCCCGGCCGGGTCTACACCGTGACCACCACCACCGGCCAGGGCAAGGGCACCGCCACCCCGCCGGCCGCCGCGCCGATGAAGCTGCCCTACGCGGACGGCTTCGACACCCCGGCCACGACCACCTCGCCGAAGTACTTCACGGACATGAACGGCGCCTTCCAGACCGTCGCCTGCGGCGGCGGGCGCACCGGCACCTGCCTGCGCCAGATGGCCCCGACCTCGCCGATCCGCTGGACCGACGAGCGCTACAACGCCCCGTACACGATGATGGGCGACGGCAGCTGGTCCAACTACACCGTCACCGCCGACACCATGTTCGAGCAGTCCGGCACCGTCGAGCTCCTCGGCCGGGCCAACCAGCAGGGCCGCAACAACAACGGCCTGAACGCCTACCACCTGCGGGTGAGCGACACCGGCGCCTGGTCCATCGACAAGAGCGACACCAGCTGGAACTTCACCACCCTCGCGAGCGGCACCACCGCCGCCCTCGGCACCGGCCGCTGGCACACCGTCGCGCTCACCCTCGACAACGAGACCCTCACGGCGAGCATCGACGGTGCCGCCGTGGGCAGCGCCACCGACGCGAGCTTCACCAACGGCCGCGCCGGCCTCGGCGTGACCGGCTACCAGACCGACCAGTTCGACAACTTCGCCCTCACCCCCGGCACGCCCACCACCCACACCGGCCCGATCGCCTCCGCCCTGCCCGGCACCTGCGCCCGTCCCGCCACCGGCACCAGCGGCGCCGCCGTGCAGCTCTGGGCCTGCGACGGCAGCGCGCAGCAGGTGTGGACCCGCTCCAACGGCACCCTCACCCACAACGGCAAGTGCCTGGACGTCACCGGCGGCGCCACCGTCAACGGCTCCCCGGTCGAACTGTGGGACTGCACCGGCGGCGCCAACCAGCAGTGGACGCCCCAGCCGGACGGCACCCTGAAGAGCACCCAGTCCGGCCGCTGCCTCGACGACCCCGCCGCGGCCACCGCCGACGGCACCCCGCTGGAGATCTGGGACTGCAACGGCGGCGCCAACCAGCGCTGGACCCTGCCGTAGCCGATCGACCCGCGGGGATCCGGAAGACCCCGCACGCGACCGGCCGGGTGCCCGTGACATCGCGGGCGCCCGGCCGGTCGCGCTCCTGGGTCCGGTGGCTGCTCGGCCGGGCCGGTCCCCAGGGGCACTCGTGCTCGGACTTTACATGTTGAGTGCGTGTTGCTGCTTATTTCGCCCGCCATCTTGTCAAGAACGAGCAGAGCCCCGTACAACTGATCCGGCTGGGACCACAGCAGCCACCCATGCCCTGACCCCGAGATCCCGTGAGGTCGAAGCGTGTCAACTGCCCTCCGCCGGTGGCTCCGTACCACCGTCGCCTGCTGTACGACGCTCGCCGCCGTGTCCACCGCTGCGCTCCTGGCACAGCCCGCGGTCGCCGCGGAGCCCTCCCCGCCCGGCACCGTCGCCGAGTACCCCAACTACGCCCCCACACCGCCCATGGGCTGGAACGACTGGTCGTACTACCAGTGCGGGATCGACGAGAAGGCCATCCTCGACAACGCCCGGGCCCTCGTCTCCACCGGGCTGGCGAAGAAGGGGTACGACACCGTCACCATCGACGACTGCTGGATGTCCGGGCAGCGCGACGCCCAGGGCAACCTGGTCGCCGACCCGCAGCTGTTCCCGCACGGCATGGCCTACATCGGCCGTCAAGTCCACGACCTCGGCCTGAAGTTCGGCATCTACGAGGACGCCGGGACCACCACCTGCGGCGGCTACCCCGGCTCCCTCGACCACTGGCAGCAGGACGCGGACCTGTTCGCGTCCTGGGCCGTCGACTACGTCAAGCTCGACGGCTGCAACGTCCCGGTCAAGCCCGGTGAGACCGAGGAGCAGAGCTACCGCGACACCTACACCGCGATGAGCCGGGCGCTGCTCAACACGCACCGCAGGATGGTCTTCTCGATCTCCGCGCCCGCCTACTTCCAGGGCACGCCGAACTGGGACTCGGTGATCCGCTGGTCCGCGCCGCTCGGCAACCTGTGGCGGGAGGGCGCGGACATCGCACTCGGCCAGGCCAGTGGCGCCGAGAAGTGGGCGTCGATCATGTACAACTACGGCTACAACGTCGGACTGGCCGATCTGCAGCGCCCCGGCCGGTGGAACGACCCCGACTTCCTGCTCGCCGGCGACTCCGGGCTCAGCCAGGACGAGATGCAGAGCCAGATCTCGCTGTGGGCCATGATGGCCGCGCCGCTGATCTCCAGCACCGACCTCACCCGCCTCTCCCCGGCCGCGCTGGACCTGCTCGGCAATCGCGACGTCATCGCCGTCGACCAGGACCGGCTGGGCGTCCAGGGGCGCGTCGTCCAGCACGGAACCGGCTACGACGTGCTGAGCAAGCCGCTGGCCGGCGGGGACCGCGCGGTCGCGCTCTTCAACTCCTCCGACACCGCGCAGACCATCACCACGACCGCCGCCCGGGCCGGCCTGCCCGCTGCCGCCGGCTACAGGCTCGACGACCTGGTGACCAAGCAGGTCGTCGGGACGACCGGCGTGATCTCCGCGAACGTGCCGCCGCACGCCACGGTGCTCTACCGGGTCCACCCCGGCGCGACCCACGGCCTGGCCCCCGCCACCGCCGTCACCTGGCAGGACGTCAGCACGGCCCAGGAGCCCGGGACGTACCGGATCACCCTGGCCGACCACGGCGCCGTCGCGCTGAACGACACCAACCTGCGGATCAGCGCCCCCGCCGACTGGACCGTCACCCCGGCGACCGTCGCGCTCCCGCGCATCGCTCCGGGCGCAACCGCGTCGGCCACGGTGACGGTGCACGGCCCCCAGGGCGCTCCCGGGACCACGGTCACGGCGATCACCGCCACCGCGAGCTACCGGGCCCGGCCGGCCGGGGTCGACACCGTCAGCGGTGAGCAGACGATCGTGCGGACCGTGCCCTACCCGTCGCTGGAGGCCGCGTTCAACAACGTCGGCGCCACCTCCGAGAGCGACACCGCTCCCGGCAACTTCGACGGCGCCGGGAACAGCTACTCGGCGCAGGCCCTGGCCCGGGCCGGCGCCACCGCGGGCGCCACGATCAGCGCCAACGGCCTCAGCTTCACCTGGCCGTCCGCGGCCGCCGGCACCAACGACAACGTGTCGGCCGCCGGCCAGGAGATCACCTTCGGCGGCCAGGGCAGCGCGCTGGGCTTCCTCGGCGCCGAAGCGGGCTTCGCCTCCGGCACGGTCACCGTCGCCTACACCGACGGCACCACCAGCAGCGGCCAGTTGGGCTTCCCCAACTGGTGCTGCACTCCGACCGACGCCTACGGCGCGAAGACCGCGTTCACCACGGACCACCGCAACACGCCCACCGGACCGGGCAACTTCGGCATCGGCTACGGCGTGTTCACCAACACCGTCCCGTTGACGCCCGGCAAGACGATCCGTTCCGTCACGCTGCCCAGTGCCGCAGCGATCCACGTGTTCGCGCTGGCCGTCCAGCCGTGATCCGCGCCGCCCGGCCCACCGGACCGGTTCCCGTGGGCCGGGCGGGCGGCGTTCCCCTGCCCGGGACTCCGCCCCTCCCCGCGAACGGCATCCAGGACCCACCCATGACCGTCACGAACCGCATCACCCTGGCCGGCGCCCGCCTGGTCCTGCCCGGCGGCGTCGTCGACGGCGACCTCGACCTGACCGGGTCCACCGTCGTCCCCGGCTTCGTCGACCTGCACGTCCACGTGGCGCTGTCGTGCGAGCCGATGGTGAGGGCGACGGTGCCGGTCGAGCGACTGGTCCGGTGCGCCCACAGGTCGCCGGTCGGGGGACGGCCCGGGCGGCTCACGACCTCGAAGGGGCGGTGGCCGGCGGCGTCGAGCGCGTCGGCCGCCACCCGTACCGCGCCGGCTTCCACGCCCGGCTCCGCGGCGCGTCGTCGTCCGCCGCCGAGCGCGTGATCGAGGCGGATGCCCCGTGCGATCCACTCTCCCCGGCGGGCGGGAGCCCGATCCGCTCCAGGATCTCGGCCGCGACCTCCGTCCCGGGTGCGGTGATGCACCCCCAGGACCGCGCGACCGCCGAGGCCGTGGACCCGTCGTCCCTTCGCTGCTCCGGCACGGGCTCAGCCGGCTCCGGCGAGGTTCTTCTCGAACGCGGCGAGGTAGTTGGGCAGGTGGTGGTCCTTGATCGCGTCGGTCTCGGGGGCGAACATGTCCTGGCGGTAGCCCTTCACCCGGTCCTGCAGGCCGGCGATGAGCGGCATGGCCTCGTGGAGCTCTCCGTCGGCGTCGAAGTAGCGGAGCGCGTCGACGTGGGTGTAGGCGGGCTCGGGCGGGAGCCGCGGAACGATGTCGTTGTTGTTGACGAAGCGGTAGCAGCGGTCTCTGAAGGCCGCGTTGTGGGCGCCGGCGAGGAGGCGTTCGCAGGTGCGGGGCTGGCCGAAGGTGTAGACGCCGTCGGGGAGTCGGCGGGGCTCCTCGAAGTACCAGCGGGCGCCGGCCAGCATGGCGAGGGCGCCGCCGAGGCTGTGGCCGGTGAACCAGACGCTCTGCCCGTCGCTGCGCAGTTCCTGGACGGTGTCGCGGATCTGGGGGTAGACGGACTGCAGGGCCTGGTGGAAGCCGTAGTGGACGAAGCCCTTGTTCGCCGGCCCGGGGACGGGCGGGGTGTCGACGTCGGTGAGCCAGTCGTAGATCTTCAGGACCTCGGTGCCCCGGAAGCCGGTGACGATCATGCGGTCGCTGGCCATGGTGTAGGCCTGGGTGTCCTCGATCGGGAACGGCATCCGGTGTGTCGACTCGAAGTGGCGTACTTCGTCGAAACCCCAGGCGTGGGCCCGGTCCTCGATGCCGGCGCGGTCCAGCACGGCCAGTCCGGCGGCCCGCGCCATCCAGTAGGCGTGGGGGAGGGAGTAGCGGGTCGTCGAGTGGTCCAGGGCGGGGATGGCCATCGGTGTCCTCCGAAATGCGCCGGCGGGTCGTCCAGCACCGTAGTGCTGTGTGCGAACGAAGAGGAGCCGGCGGCACTCAAGGTCACCCGGACGGACGCGATCGCTGCGGAAACCGGAGCCGTCGGGGCTTGTGAGGACCCGATCGCCGTCGCTCGGCGGGTCGGGGATCAGGTGGCCGGCCTCTCTCCCTCCGGCGGGTGCCGTCGTCACCCTGCCGGGCCTGCCGGAAGGGTGACCCGGTGCGACCACCGGCCGGTACTTGCGGTGCCGGTGGCAGTCCTCCGGTCGCCGGAGGACTGCCGGGCCCCTACGGTCGTGTTCTGACACGGGCCCGTCGTCGCGGAAGGCCAGGATCAGGATGCGGTACTACCGGTGGATTCTTGAGACGCAGGACGACGGCGGCCGCTGGTCCCGGCAGGACGGTGCTCCCATGCCGGACCCCGTGGAATACGAAGGGCCGCCCCAGCAGGCGGCCAATCATCTGCGGGACGTGTTCGTCCGTACCCTCTCCAGGCCCGCGCCCGGCCCCCGGGCGATCAGGCTCCGGGTCTGGGAGGGCCGGCATACGGTCGGCGAGCCCCAGGCCGAGACCGAGTGGTCACGCGAGTAGCCGGACCGGCCGCGGCCGTCGGGTGTCAGGGAGAGGAGGCCCGGTCGGTCCGGTGAGCCGGCCCGTCGGGGGAGGGGCGCTACGCGGAGAGGGCGGCGCGCCGGGGTGCCCGGCGTCGGTCGGAGGAGCCCTGGTTGTCGCGGCCGGAGGTGGCCCGGGTGTTGCCGCCGGTGGTGGCGGGGCCGCCGCGGCCGCGGCGGCCCCGGCTGGTGGACGTGCTGCGGCGCGGCCGCTCGACGACGGGGTCGGGGATCACGACGGGCACGCCGGTGGGCACCCGGGCGCCGGTGATGCGGACGAGCTCCTCGTCACCGGCGGTGACCCTGGTGGTGACGGGGGTGATGCCGGCGGTGGTCATCATGCGGGCCATCGCGCGGCGCTGGTTGGGCAGGACGAGGGTGACGACGGTGCCGGACTCGCCGGCCCGGGCGGTGCGGCCGCCGCGGTGCAGGTAGTCCTTGTGGTCGCCCGGCGGGTCGAGGTTGACGACGAGGTCGAGGCCGTCGACGTGGATGCCGCGGGCGGCGACGTTGGTGGCGATCAGCGCGGTGACCTGGCCGGTGCGGAACTGTTCCAGGGTGCGGGTGCGCTGGGGCTGGGACTTGCCGCCGTGCAGGGCGGCGGCCTTGACCCCGTTCGCGAGCAGGTTCTCGACCAGGCCGTCCGCGCCGTGCTTGGTGTCGGTGAACATGATCACCCTGCCGTCACGCGAGGCGATGTGGGCGATCGTGGCGTTCTTGTCGTAGTTCTGCACCTGCAGCACGTGGTGCTCCATGGTGCTGACCGTCGCCGCGGACGGGTCCACGGAGTGGGTGACCGGGTCCTTCAGGAAGCGCCGCACCAGGCGGTCGACGTTGCGGTCCAGCGTGGCGGAGAACAGCAGGGTCTGGCCGCCTTCGGCGACCTGTTCGAGGAGTTCGGTGACCTGGGGCAGGAAACCCAGGTCGGCCATCTGGTCGGCCTCGTCGAGCACCGTGATGTCGACCCGGTCCAGCCGGCAGTCGCCGCGCTGGATCAGGTCCTTGAGCCGGCCGGGCGTGGCCACCACGACCTCCGCCCCGCGGTTCAGCGCCTGGGCCTGGCGGCCGATCGACGTCCCGCCCACCACGGTCGTCATCCGCAGCCGTACCGCGTGCGCGAAGGGGGTGAGGGCGTCGGTGACCTGCTGGGCGAGCTCGCGGGTGGGGACCAGCACCAGGGCCAGCGGCTGGCGGGGGTCGGCCTTCCGGCCGGCGGTGCGGGCCAGCACGGCGAGGCCGAACGCGATGGTCTTGCCGGAGCCGGTGCGGCCCCGGCCCAGGACGTCGCGTCCGGCCAGCGAGTTCGGGAGCGTCGCGGCCTGGATCGGGAACGGCGCGGTGACGCCCTGCCGGGTCAGCGTGGAGAGCAGGGCCTTGGGCATGTCCAGTTCGGCGAACGCCTCGACGGCCGGGAGTGCCGGGGTGGTGCTCACCGGCATCGCGAACTCGTGCTGGGCGGAGGAGCCCTGGCGGACGGTACGGCCGCCGGAGGGCCGGTCTCCGTAGAAGGAGCTGCCACCGGCGCGGGTTCCGTGGGCGCGGCTGGAACGGGAGTTGGCGTTCTGGTACGAGGAGCGAGTGGAGCGGTTCATGCGGGAGACCTTCCTCGGGGCGGCACGTCACGGGGAAGGCTCCGGGGCGCGGTGCGCCGACGGAGACCGCAAGGGAACGGGCCGAGAGCTGTGACGGGTGGGGCGTGGACGGGGCAACCGTGCGGCACGCCACCTGCGGTCGGCGCCCACCGGCATGGGCGGGAGCGAGGACCTCGAATTGAGATGTCACGGCAGGGGGGTGATTCGGACGCGGCGCTGTGCGTCTCGCGTGGGGGCGACCGCCGGTGGCGGTGCTTGTCAGGGGGCCCGATGGCCGGGGGCGCGCCCGGGGCAACGCCGAGGGGCCCGCACCGGGCATTGTGTACGCGGTGCGGGCCCCTCGCTGCTTGGCGGGTGCCGTGGCAGAAGAATTACAGCGGGCGAATGTTCTCGGCCTGCGGGCCCTTCTGGCCCTGAGTGACGTCGAACTCCACCTTCTGGCCCTCGAGCAGCTCACGGAAGCCGTTGGCGTTGATGTTCGAGTAGTGGGCGAACACGTCCGGGCCGCCACCCTCCTGCTCGATGAAGCCGAAGCCCTTTTCCGAGTTGAACCACTTCACGGTGCCATTAGCCATTAAAAATCTCCTTCAAGGGGCTTGCCGAAGCACGCACAGCGCGAGCTCCGAGTCGCCGCGATGAGCACCCACCCGGGGAAGAGCCGGGAAACAAAAATGCGCCTGCGTAATACATCAGCAGGCGCACACAAAGTTCATGGGAACCACTACTGCAACTGAAACGACTCTAGCAGGCCCGGGCGGGCAACGGGCGGATATTTCACCTCCGGTTTCGGGGCAGCCTCGTCCGGGGCCGCCGGTCCCGAGCGAGGCAGGGACCCAACAGGCTTTGAGGGCAAGATGGTTGGCATGACGAGCACGGTCCGTGGCGGCGCCTCCCACCGGGGTGAATCCTCTGGGCGCGCCGTGTCCGACCGCGCACCCCTGCGCCCTGGCGCACTCCGAACGGGACACGTCCCCGTCGGCGACCGCTTCACCCGCGACACGTACGGGGACCGGGCCGTGCCCTACCCTGGGAACCATGTCGAACCCTGATGGGCTGCTCGTCGACATCGCCGCGATGGTGGAGTCCGAGCACAGCAACCAGATGGCCTTGACCGTGGTGGTCCCCGGCGCGGTGATCACCGGCAGACTCGCACCGGTGGCCCTGTGGTGGGAACGGGTGGCGGAGGTCCTCCAGGCCTCGGATCACCTGAAGCCGTTCGCCGCCCTCTTCGCCCCGCCCGCGGACGGTCCGCCCGCACGGCCCACCCACCTCCACCTCCACCGGGCGAAGATCCTGCAGGGCGACTTCGCGCTGCCCCACACCGGCGGCATGTACCGCATCGCCATCGAGGACATCAGCAGTTGGACGATCGGGGACCTCAGCTATTCCGACACCTGACAGCCCCGGCAGGCCGAGTGGTCGCAGGGCTTTGCCTCCTACGCCCACATGCCTCCGTGCCCGCCGCCCCGGCACTGCGCCGGGGTGGCGGGCGGTCCGGCCACGGTGCCGCCGCTTGCTAGACGTGGAACGGGACGGTCGTGACGACGACCTTCGGCAGGGGGCGCAGTGCCCGCCGCAGCCGAGCGGCGAGTCGGTTGTGCAGGGGGCGGTGGCGCCAGTGCCGCACGACGATCTCCGGGAGGATGACGGTCAGGGTGAGGTCCGGGCGCTGGTGGTGCAGCGACTCGATGTAGTCGATCAGCGGTGCGACGATCGCGCGGTAGGGGGAGAGGACGATCTTCAGCGGTAGGTGGTCGCCCCACAGGTTCCAGTACTCGCGGAAGCGTTGGGCCTCGTCCGCGCTGGAGCTGATGTGGATCGCGAGGACGGGCTGCTGGAGCGAGGCGGCGTAGGCGAGGGCTCGCATGCCGGCCTGGTCCAGTGTGGCGACCGGCACGATCGACAGCGGGTGGATCTCCTCGGGGGTCTCCTCGCTCTCCGCTTCCGCCCCGGCCTCGACCGCCGCCGGGGGCCGGGCGGCTCGTGGCATGCCGGCCCCCGGGCCCGGCGGCGTGATGGTACGGCTGGGGACTTCGACGGTGTGGGGGTGCAAGGCGACTGCTGCACGGACCGTGTCGTAGTGGTGCCGGATCCTTGTCGTCACCAGGATGAACAGTCCCACCGTGAGCACGGCGAACCAGGCGCCCTCGGTGAACTTGGTGATGCCGGCGGTGACGAAGACGACCGCTGAGAGCAGGGCGCCGGTGGCGTTGAAGGCCAGGCTCTTGCGCCAGTGGCGGTCGCGCAGCCGCCACCAGTGCACGACCATGCCTGCCTGTGACAGCGTGAAGGCCAGGAAGACACCCACGGCGTAGAGCGGGATCAGCGGGCCGGTCCTGCCGCCGAACGCCGCGTAGATCGCCGCCGCCGCGGCGGAGAGCAGGATGATCCCGTTGCTGAACGCCAGGCGGTCGCCCAGTCGCAGGAAGATCCGTGGTGCCTGGTGGTCGCGGGCCAACAGGTACAGGACGCGGGGGAAGTCGTTGTAGGCGGTGTTGGCGGCGAGGAGCAGGATCGCGGCGGTGGCGGCCTGGGTGAAGACGTACAGGAAGCTCGACCCGAAGGTGCGATGGGCGAGCTGCGACAGGACCGTCTCCTGTGAGTTCGGGACGATGCCGTCGAGGTGGACCAGGGCGATCGTGCTCGCGAACAGCGCGACGAGCAGGCCGACCATCCAGGTCAGTGTCGTGCGGGCATTGCGCCACTCGGTCGGCTGGAAGGCGGGTACCGCGTTGGAGATCGCCTCGATACCGGTCATCGCCGTCGAGCCGGAGGCGAAGGCCCGCAGGACCAGGAGCAGGCCGACGCCCTCGGTCGCGGTCAACGGTGGTGTCGCCGTCGGGTGGAAACCGCGGTCGGCCGCATCGGACAGACCCACGACGACGAGTACGAGGACCGCGAGGACGAAGGCGTACGTCGGTGCGGCGAACAGCGCACCCGCCTGCCGCACGCCGCGAAGGTTCCCCGCGAGCAGCACGGCGATCACGACGACGCCGATCGGCACAATGTCGGGTTCGAGCGACGGGAGCGCCGAGGTGACCGCCGCCATCCCGGAGGCGATCGAGACCGCGACCGTGAGGATGTAGTCGGTCATCAGACCGGCAGCCGCCGCCAGCCCCGGAACGCGGCCCAGGTTGGCGGTGGCCACGATGTACGAACCACCGCCGTGCGGATAGGCGCGGATCGTCTGACGGTAGGACACCCCGACCGCAAGCATCAGGAACACGATCGTCACGGCGATCGGCACCGAGTACCGCAACCCGGCGCCACCGGCGAGGACGAGGACGGTCAGCATCGCCTCGGGCCCGTACGCGACCGAGGAGAGCGCGTCGGCGGAGAGCACCGGCAACGCCACAAGCTTGCGCATCCGCTCGTGCGCGATCGCGGTACTCCGCAGCGGAGCCCCGAGCACCACGTGCCGCACCCTGGAACCGACCCGGCCGAGCCGGGAAGTCCACAGGCCCTCGCCGGTCGCCTCGACCGCCGGCGGTTGCCCGCCAATCGCGGCGACCCGCACGAAACGACCGAAGCGGACCGGCAGGACCTCCGAAGGAGCGGGATAGCGACCGAGATCCGGATCCACCGGCAGCGCACGCCGCCAGGCCTGCGGATCCCCGGAAACCCGGCCCCATTCAAGTCCCACCCGGCTCAACACCCCGAGCTGCTCCGCGTCCAGCGCCGACAGCGGGGCGTCGGGGCTCGGCGCCCCGCCTTCCTGGGCACTGCCACTGTCGCCACGGCTTGTACTTGACACGGGACACAGTGTTACGCACGGCGCCCCCGGCCCGGCGCAAGGCACACCTCAAGCCGCCACACGCTCGGCAGGGCGTGCAAGGGGCTTCGTGCACGTCCCTGCGGTCATGGGATGCTGAGCCGGTCCTCGAAGAAGAGCGAGAACCGGTTCGGCGCGCGGCGGACGGGCGCCGCGGTGCTCAGCTGTCCAGGCGGCGCCGGCTGAGCCAGGCGACCATCTCGGGGTCCCGGTGGTCGAAGAACAGCGTCGTGCCGGTGTCGAGGGCGGCGACGGCGGACATCTGGTCGTCGGTGAGTGCGAAGTCGAAGACGTCGATGTTCTGCGCCATCCGGTCGGGGTTGACCGACTTGGGAATGGTGACGATGTCGCGCTGGATCAGCCAGCGGAGCACGACCTGCGCCACGGACTTGCCGTGCGCCTCGCCGATCCCGGCGAGGACGGGGTTGGTGAACAGGTCGTTCCTGCCTTCGGCGAAGCCTCCCCAGGCCTGGTGCCGGACGCCGTGCTCGCGCATGAGGGCGTGGTCGGCGGCGCGCTGGAAGAAGGGGTGGGTCTCGATCTGGTCGACCGCCGGGGTGATCTCGTTGTTGAGGACCAGGTCGAGGAGTCGGTCGGGGTGGAAGTTGGCGACGCCGATCGCTTTGGCCAGGCCCTCGCGGTTGACGGCCTCCATGGCGCGCCACTGGCCGTACACGTCGCCGTAGGGCTGGTGCATCAGGTACAGGTCGACGTGGTCCAGGCCGAGCCTGGCCAGGGACGTCTCGAAGGCGCGGCGGGTGTTGGCCTCGGCGGGGGCGTCCTGGACCCAGAGCTTGGTGGTGACGAACAGCTCCTGGCGGGGGATTCCGCTGTTCTTGATCGCGTGGCCGACGGCTTCCTCGTTGCCGTAGGCGGCGGCGGTGTCCAGCAGGCGGTAGCCGGCGGCGAGGGCCTCGGTGACGGCCTGCTCGGTCCGGTCCGCCGGGATCTGGTAGACGCCGAAGCCGAGGATCGGCATCCGGACGCCGTTGTTCAGGGTGACGTGCTGCACGGGGGCTCCTGGAGAGGACCGGATGGAAAGGGGGCGGTGGTAGGTCGGCCGGTGGCTTCGGTGATCGCCGCCAGGACGCCGGTGGAGCGCCGTCCGGCGGCCTGCTGCTCCGCCCGGGTGGCCGTCCCAGGGTCCGCGCACGTCGGTGCCGCGCCATGGTGGTTCGCACTCTATCCATGACTCGTGCGAAGCGCGCCCGCGCGTCGTTTCCACGCCGACGGAGGCGGAGCGAGCACGGGAACGGTCACCACGGACGGTGTCGGGCAGGGACTGCCCGACAAGGTCACCGGATCACCCCTCGGCCGGGGCGGCGCGCGAACCGAGGAGCTGTGCGACCGGATCGGCGCTGCCCGTGGCGCTCAGCTCCTGCACCAGCTCGCAGTTCCTGGCGATCCTGGCGGCGATCCACTCGCGCAGCCACGCGGACAGCTGGGGGAGCGGCAGGTCGGACGGGGCCAGCCCGGTGAGTACGCAGCCGGTCGCCGCCGCGCCGCCGACGTTGACGACCACGTCCGGCAGGACGGTGTGACCGGCCTCGCGCAGCAGCCGGCGGGCCGGCGCGGTGCAGCTCAGGTTCCCGCCCTCGACCACCAGGCGGGCCCGGACCGCGGGCACCGCCTCCTCGTCGACCGCGGAGGCGGAGGCCGCCAGCACCAGCACGTCGGCGTCGACGTGCAGCCACGCCTGCCCGGGGCCGTGGACCGTGGCCCGGTCGGGCAGCCGGTTCCGGTCGATCGTGCCGTCGCTGCTGGTGAGCGAGGCGAGTTCGGCGACGGGCAGTCCGCGCTGGTCCTCGACGGTGCCCCGGACGTCGGCCACGGCCACCACCCGGTGGCCGTGGGCGGCCAGGTGACCGGCCACCGCGCGCCCGACGGTGCCGAAGCCCTGGATCGCGATGCGCTGCGGTGGCCGCGCGCCGGAGGCCCGTAGAGCGCCGAGTACCGCGACGGCCACGCCGAACCCGGTGATGTCGGCCATGTGGTCCCACAGTTCGGCCCAGCCGACGGTGAGGCGGGTGGTGCCGGGGAGGCGGGTGACGTCGTACCCGGCGGCCTCGAAGGCCAGCCGCCGGTCGGCGTAGGTGGTGCCCTGGTCGCACCCCAGGTACACCCCGCCGTGCAGCAGCGGGGCCGCGGCGCGGCCGAACTCCCGCATCACCGCCTCCCGTTCGACGCCAGCGCCCGGGTCGGGGGCGATGCCGGCCTTGGCGCCACCGATGGGCAGGCCGACCAGCGCCAGCTTGTGGGTCATCGCCCTGGCGAGCCCGGTCAGCTCCTGCTCGGTCACCGTCCGGGTCATCCTGGTGCCGCCCATGGCGAGGCCGTCGACCATGGAGTCGACGACGACCCAGCCCCGGGCCCGGCACTCCGGTAGGTCCAGGGCGGTGGAGAGCACGGGCCCGGTCGCCCCGCGCGCACCGTGCGGTGCGAGCGCCGGGTTCACTGCGCACCGTCCTCCGGGACGGACCGCAGGCGCAGGCTGCGGGGGCGCATGTCGGTCCACACGCGGTCGATGTGCGCGAGGCATTCGTCCTTCGCGCCCTGTACGCCGACCTCGTGCCAGCCCGCCGGCGACTCGCGGTCGGCGGACCAGATCGAGTACTGCTCCTCGTCGTTGACGACGACCTTCCACTGCTCGGTTGCCGCGCTGGTCATGGCGTTACCTCCGGATGTCGCTGATGGGTGGGGGGTCCGCCGGGCGGCGGACGGGTGGAGCCGGTTCGGGGCCGGCGTCGGGACGGGTGCCGAGGCGGGCGTCGAGGCCGTCCAGCCATCCCGGCAGGCTGACGGTGCGCAGGAGGCCCGTCCCGACGAGCACACCGGCGAAGCCCTCCCCGAGCAGGCGGGCGGCGTCGTCGGGGCAGCGGATGGCCCCGGCACTCACCGGGCACCGGGTGCCGCTGTTCAGCACCGCGGGCAGGAGCGAGGAGCTCCGCCCGAGGTCGCCCGCGCCGCGTTCGCGGGTGGCGATGTCCTTGTTGTTCACCGCGACCACGCAGTCCTCGGCGCGTGGCACGCGGCTGATCTCCTCCTCGGTGGTGACCTCGACGAACGGCGTCAGGCCCAGGCGCAGGCCGAGGTCGACCAGGTGGCCCAGGGTGGCGCGGGGCAGCAGCGCGGCGGTGAGCAGGACCGCGGACGCGCCGCTCTCGCGGGCCTGGTGCAGTTGGCTCCGGCGGGTGATGAAGTCCTTCTGCAGCACGGGCAGGTCCGTCGCCTCCACGACCTCGCGCAGCAGGTCCGGGGTGCCGCCGAACCACCGCCCGGTCACCACGGACAGGCAGGGTGCGCCGACGTCCCGGTAGTCGGAGACCAGGCGGGCGGCCGACCTGTCACCGAACAGGTCGTTTCCTGCGGAGTCCTGCCGCTTGAGCTCCATGATCACCGGTCGGCGGGCGTCCAGCAGCGCCTCGATGAACTCGGCCGTCATCCTGGCACCCCGCTGCCGTCCGTCGCTCGCCAGCCGCGCCGCAGGGCCGTGACCCGGTCGCTGCTCAGCCGTCCGTCGGGGTCCCTGGCCGCCGTGTCCACGTCGATGCCCAGGAACAGGGGGTGGTCGACCACCCCCCGGTAGTCCTCCTGGTTGCCGGCCGTGATGCCGCCGGCCAGCAGGAAGGGGCGTGAGAGGCGGTCCGCGATCCCGAGGACGGCCGCGCGGTCCGCCGGTTGCCCGGTACTGCCGATCCGGCCGTCCCCGGCCACCGCGTCCAGCAGGAAGAGGTCCGTTCCCGCCCGCTCGTACGCCGCGATCAGGGACCGCTCCGCGCGGGTGTCGGTACCGAGGTGCAGCACCTTGACCACGGTGAGGTCCGTGGTGCTCTTCAGGGCGCGGACCAGGCCCGGCGGCTGGTAGCCGTGCAGTTGGACCCACGGCACCCGGGCCGCGTCCGTCGCCGCACGCAGCGCCCCGGCGTCGTTCAGGAAGGTCACGAGGACCGGACGCAGTCGCGCCGTTCGGTGCACGGAATCGGCCAGCGAAGTTAGTTGACGGAGCGTCAGATTCGTGCGACCCCCCGGTACGCCGTGCCACAGGCCGACCAGGTCGGCTCCGGCCCTGTCGAGCGAGGCCACGTCCCCGGCCGAGGCGGCTCCGCAGATCTTGACCAGCATCAGGCGTCACAGCCCCAACATGGCGGCGACGCGGTTGCGTTGGATCTCCGAGGTGCCCGAGTAGATCGGGCCGGCGACCGCGTCGCGCACGTCCTTCTCCAGCCCGTACTCGGCCAGGTACCCGCTGCCGCCGAAGATCTGCACGGCGGCCAGTGCGGAGGAGAGGTTGCTCTCGCTGGCGACGAGCTTGCTGACGGCGATGTCCCTCGTGACGTTCTCGCCCTCCGTCAGCCGAACCGCCGTGTCGTAGAGCCATTTCCGTGCGGTGTCCAGGCCGATGCCCATGTCCACGAGCTTGTGGGAGATCGACTGGTACGACCCGATCGGATGGCCGAACTGGACGCGCTCCTTGGCGTACTCGACGCAGCGGTCGAGCCGGTACCGCATCTGCCCGGTGTTGATGACGAAGGAGCAGAGGATCTCCCACTTCATCACGTGGTCCAGGACCAGGAACCCGGATCCGACCCGGCCGATCACGGCGGACGCCGGGACCCTGCAGTCGTCGAAGTGCAGTTCACCCAGCGGAGCGGTCCGCAGCCCCATGGTGGCGACGGGTGGCCCGACGACGAGCCCCGGGGTGTCCCGCTCCACGACGAAGGCGGTGATGCCGAGCGGGCCGCCGTTCGGGTGGGTGCGCGCGTAGACCACGAACACGTCGGCCACCGGGCCGTTGGTGATGAAGGACTTGCCGCCCCGCAGCACGAAGCCGTCGTCCTCGCGGGCGGCCGTGGTCCTCATCGCCAGCGCGTCGGAGCCGCTCTCGGTCTCGCTGATCGCGTGCGCCCCGATCGTCTCTCCCGAGCAGATCCCCGGCAGGTAACGCGCCTTGAGCTCCGGTGAGCCGAACCGTTGCAGCGGGACCCCGGCGCCGACCAGGTGGGTGGCGACCGAGAAGTTCAGTCCGCCGTCACGGCATCCGGTCCCGAGCTGTTCGAGCACGTGCATGGTGGTGAGCAGATCCTGGCCCAGCCCGCCCCACCGCTCGTCGAACGGCAGGCCGAGGATTCCGGACCTCCGGATCAGCTTCCACTTGTCCCACGGGAAGGCGCCTTCGGCATCCCCTTCGAGATGGCCCGAGCTGAGTTCCTCGCACCACTGGGCGATCCCCTCGCCCAGGGCGATCTGGTCGGCGTTCCACCTGATCATCTGTCGGTCCCGTCAGTCCTGTCGGTCCTGTTAGTACTCGGAGAAATCGGCTGAGTCCAGGTTGTGGCGTTCGTCGCCGCGCAGCGCGGGCGAGAACACGCAGACCAGGCGGAGGTCCTCGTCCTGGCTCGCGATCAGGAAGTGGGCGTCGTGCCGGTCGAGCGCGTACAGCGTGCCCGGCTCGATCGGGTGGGACGTGCCGTCGGCGTCCACGACCTCGCCCGTTCCCTCGATGCAGTAGCAGGCCTCCAGGTGGCGGCGGTACTCCAGCCTCGACTTGGTGCCGGCGCGGACGGTGGTGTCCGTCATCGTGTAGCCCAGGCCGTCGGATTCGAGAAGGAACCTGCGGCTGAGCCCGTTGCCCCAGTCCACGGTCTTCGCTTCGTCAAGGCGTCGGACGATCATCGGGTGTGCCTCCTAGTGGTTGGCTGAACACGGCGAAAGGGTGTGCACGAAGGTGTGGAACTCCTCGACCACGTCGGCCCCTTCGGCGAGGGCCTGTTCGATCCGGGCGACCCCGGCGCTGCCCACGACCGCGGCGTCGGCGCCGAGGTCGTGCAGCAGGGCGATGTCCGCCCCGGAGCGGACGCCGAAACCGACGGCGATCGGCACGGCGGTCGCCGTCCGCAGTTCGGTCAGCGCGGCGGCCAGCTCCCGGCGGTCGGCCGTGAGCCTGCCGCCGCTGCGGCCGTAGTGGGCCACCAGGTACAGGTACGCGGTGGCGCACTCGGCGGCCGCGGCCTTCACCTCGGCCGTCGACGCGGCGTAGCAGGTGGCGACCATGGGCAGCCCCGCCTCCCGCACCGCTTCGAGGCAGCCGGCCCGTAGCCGCGGTGGCAGGCCGTGGACCAGCAGCCCGTGGACGCCCGAGTCGGCGACCCGCCGCACGAAGCCGGGCACGGTCAGGTCCCTGACCGTGTGGCTCCAGTCGGCCAGCAGGGCCACCCGCAGGTGGCGCAGCCGGGGCAGGATCCCGCCGAGGAAGTCGAGCACCTCGTCGAGTCCGCCGCCGTCGGCCAGGGCCCGCTGCGCCGATCGGCGGATGACGGGCCCGTCGGTGACCGAGTGGGGAAAGGGCACCGCCAGCTCCAGGCAGTCCACCCGGCAGTCGTCGAGCATCCGCATGACGTCGGCCAGTACGGGCAGCGGCGGGTCTCCGGCGTTGAGGAACATCGCCAGGCCGGGCCGGTCCGGCGGCCGGTGTGCGAAGAACCCGCTCACCGCGCACGCGCCGTGGCCGCCGTGCGGCGCGCCGGTCGGGCACGGAGGCGCTCGACGAGCTCGCGGGCGGCGCCGCCGCGCAGGGCGTCATCGGCCGCCCCGATCGCCTCCGGCCACCCCTCGATCAGCCCGCTCGCGACGGCCAGCGCGGCGGCGTTCAGGCGGACGGTCCGCGTCGCGAGACCCGTCCCCTCCCCGGAGAGCACGCCGAGGAAGTGGTCGACCACGTCCTCGCCCCTTCCGGCCGGCCGCAGTCCGGCGATCGCGTCGGTCCCGGTCCCGGTCCCGGTCCCCGGAGCCTCGGCCGGCAGCCGGATGCCGTCGGTGCCGTCATTGGTGAGGACGACGTTGTCGACGGAACTGACGAGCTCGTCGATGCCCAGCTCGTTGGAGCACAGCCAGATCCTCCGGCCGGCGACGGTGGCGGCGACATCGCCCAGAGTCGGCACCAGCGAACGGTCCGAGACGCCGACGAGCTGGGCGGAGACCGGCACCGCGGCCAGGAAGGGGCCGACGGAGTTGATGAATCCGCCGATCATCCGCAGGTCCATCGGCACGATGCTCCGGGCCAGCAGCGCGACCTCCCGCGGATAGACGAAGTTCCCCGGAAACGCGATCCCGGAGCGTTCCAGCAGGTCCTCGGTCTGCTCGTACGAGGTGGTCCTTCCGATGCCGAGACGGTCGAGCAGATCGTGGGAGCCACAGCTGCTCGTATAGGCGCGGGACCCCGTCTTGACGATGCGCACGCCCAGGGCCGCGGCGACGAACGCCGCCGCGGTGGAGATGTTGAACGTGGCCGGCCCGCCTCCGGTGCCGACGATGTTGGCCGCGCCGTCCAGCCGCGCGGGGACGGCCGGCCGCCGCTCGTCCAGCGAGCGGAGCATCGCGACCAGCGTGTCCCGATCGGGCATCCGGGTGGACAGCGAGGACAGCAGCGCCACCGTCTCGCCGGACCGCAGCGCGCCGTCGCGCAGCTGGTCCCAGAAGGACCCCCACAGCTCCTGGTCGACGGTGCGGTCCCGATCGATCAGCGCTCGCAATACCTCGTGCATGACTAGTGGGAGTCCGTCCGGTGCGGCTGGGCCTCCTCGATGAACCTGCTGATCGAGGCGACGGAGCGGAAGCTGTCCGGGTCGAGGTCGAACTCCTCGACGCGCAGGTCGAAGCGGTCCTCCAGCCAGGCGATCGTCTTGAGCAGGCCGAGGCTGTCGATGACCCCGCCGTCCACGAGGTCGTAGTCGGAGTCCAGCTCGTGCGCGCCGACGTCCGGCAGGAACTCCTCGATGATGAACCGGGTGACTGTCGCGGCGTGCTTCACGTGGCCGTTCCTTCGCTGGACTGGGACTGGGACTGGAGTTGGGACGGGGAGCAGGTGCGCTCGATGGGCGTGCGGTCGATCTTTCCGGTGGACGTCCTGGGCAGCGGGTCGTCCACGATCAGCAGGGTCGAGGGGACCGCGGTGAGCGGAAGCCGTTGTGCGCAGTGCCGGCGCAGTGCCAGCGAGTTCAGCCGACTGTCCGGGGCGCGACGGACCACGCTCCGCAGCAGGCGGCCGGCCACCGGGTCGGGCACGGCCAGCACGGCCGCTTCGACCACGTCGGGATGGTCGAGCAGCACCTGTTCGACCTCATGGGTGTTGACCCGCACGCCGCGGACCTTGACCTGGTGGTCGTTCCGGCCTTCCAGGGTGATGCGGCCGTCCCGCTCGCGCCGCACGAGGTCGCCGCTGCGGAAGTAGCGCCGTGTCTCCCCTGCGTGGCGGTGGGTCGCGAACCGGTCGGCGTTCTGGTCCCGGTCCAGGTAGCCGGCGGTCTGGAACGGCGTCGCGACATGGAGCTCGCCGGTTCCCGGCCCGGTCACGATCCCGCCGTCGGCATCGACGATCACCGCGTGGACGCCGGGCAGCGGGCGCCCGATCGGCACCGGGCCGTCCGCCGGCTCGGTGCCGTCGACCTCGTGCAGGAAGCTGTCGTTGGTCTCGGTGCAGCCGTAGACGTTGTAGAGCCGCGCGCCGGTGAACAGACGCGGCAGTTCGGCCAGGCAGCGGGCGGGCAGGCTGTCACCGGTGAAGACGACGTGCTCGACCGTGTCGAGCCGCCGGCCGCTCGCCGCGGCCGCGTCGACCAGCAGCCGGTAGAACATCGGTACCGCCTGGACGAGTTGGACCTGGTGGCGGGAGACGAGGTCCAGCAGGTGGCCCGGGTGGGTGGCCCGGGCCGGATCGACCAGGACGACGCGGCCGCCGTACTTGAGCGTGGTCCAGATGTCCAGCAGGCACAGGTCGAAGGTGAGCGGGGCGTAGTTGAGGACCGTGGTCCCCCGACGGATGCCGAACCGCTCGCCGGCCCAGGTGGTGAAGCGGTCCACCGCCCCCGTACTCAGCGGCACGATCTTCGGCCGCCCGGTGGAACCGGAGGTGGTGAACATGAAGGAGATGTCGGCGGGCTCCGTATCGCGCGGCGCCCTCGGTTCCGCAGGCCGGTCCACGGTGCCCGGTCCGGGCGCCGGGGCGCTGTCCGGCGTCAGGACGTGCCGGATTCCGGCCCGCTCCACCAGCGCGTGGGACGTTCCCCCCTCCGGCGTGGGTGCCGGCAGCAGCAGAAAGCGCCGCCCTTCGAGCAGGCAGGCGAGCACCAGGGCGATCGTCGAGGGCGACTTGGCGGCCGGGATGCCGATCGGCTCGTTCTCGTCCGGGGCGAGCCGGCCGATCCGGACGCGCTCCCGCTCTGCCAGTCGGTGGAGTTCACCGTAGGTCGTCTCTTCTCCGCGCCACACCAACGCCGGATCACCGGGGTGGCCGGTGGCGTGCGAGACGAATGAACCCACCAGGCTCTGCTGCTGCGTCATGCCTTCTCCGAGTTCATGCAAACGAAGTGGGTTCATATTCAACGGATGAGTTCATGCAACGGGTTCACCGATCTCATTCGGAACAATGAGGGGGTCGGCACGAAAGGGGCTCACCCGGCCGTCCACCTGGTGAAGGAAGAATTATCACGTGGCGCCCGCCCACGGAAGTGGGTTGGTCGACCGGAGTCATGACGGCACGTCAGAGACGGTTTCGCGGCCGGTCGCGCCGATGCTAGCCGTCGAGCGTGTTCGATCTACATAAGGAATCCGGTGGACTGGCGTAAAGATTGTCTTGATGCCTGCAACCCCGTTTCCTGTCTTGCGGAGTGAGACGGGAGCTGCCTACTATCCGCCGTACTGATCGCGATGTAGCGAATCGGCGAGGGGATTTCCGGGGCGTTCGAGCGTTCCCGATCGCCGTGAAAGGTGGATCCGTCATGCCTGGCTCCGATCGGCGCGCGCACGCTCCGACCCTGTTGTCCTTCGCCCAGCAACGGCTGTGGTTCCTCGACCGGCTGCGGCCGGGCCGGCCGGACCACAACGTCCCGACCGCGGTTCGCCTGCGCGGCCGGCTGGACCAGGGCGCGCTCGTCCGGGCGCTGACCGAAGTCGTGCGGCGCCACGAGGTGTTGCGCGGCAGGATCGTCGACACCGACGACGGCCCGCGCCACGTCACGGACCCGGTCGAGACCTTCGTGCCGACGATCACCGATCTGACGCACGCCCCGGCGGAGCAGGCCCGGCAGCGGGTCCGGGAGCTGGTGGCCGCCGATCCGGCGACCCCGTTCGACCTCGGGACCGCTCCGATGCTGCGGGCCCGGCTGATCCGCACCGCCCCGGACGACCATCTGCTGCTCCTGGTGATCCACCACATCGCCTGTGACGGCTGGTCGTTGTCGGTGCTGTGGCAGGAGATCTCCGCCGGATACGGTGCCGCCGTCGAAGGCCGGCCGATCGCCCTGGCGGACCTTCCCGTCCAGTACGCCGATTTCGCGGACTGGCAACGGGGCCACCAGGACGGAACGGCGCTGAAGGACCAACTCGCCTACTGGTGCGAGCACTTGGCCGACCTGAGCCCGTCGGTGCTCCCGACGGACCGGGCCCGCCCCGCGGTGTGGTCGGGCCGGGGCGACCAGGTCGAGATCGAGATCCCCACCGAACTCGCCGACCGCATCCGCGCACTGGGGCGCGCCCACGAGGTCACGCCGTTCATGACGCTGCTGGCCGCCTTCCAGGTCCTGCTCGCGCGCTGCACGGGACAGGCCGACGTGACGGTGGGGACGCCGATCTCCGGACGGACCCGGATCGAGCTGGAGCCGCTGATCGGCTTCTTCGTCAACACGCTCGTCCTGCGCACCGACCTGTCCGGCGACCCCGGCTTCACCGACGTGCTCGCCCGGGTGCGGCGGTGCGCGGTGGAGGCCTACGCCCACCAGGACGTCCCCTTCGAACGGCTGGTGCAGGAGCTGCGGCCCGAACGCGATCTCGGCCAGCACCCCCTGTTCACCGTCATGTTCCAGCTGGAGGATCCGCCGGCGCTCCCGTCCGGCCTCCCGGGGATCGAGGTGAGCGACCATCGGATACCGAACGAGGTGGCGAAGTTCGACATCGAGGTCTCCCTGACGGACCGCGGAGACCGCATCACCGGTGTCATCCGCTACGCCACCGACCTCTTCGACCGCGACACGGTGCGGCGACTCTCCGAGGGTTTCGAGGCGCTGCTCGACCAGCTCGTCGGCAGTCCCGAACGGCCGATATCGGCGTGGGAGACCCCTCCCGGCCTCCGTGCGAGCCGTTCCGCCCCCGCCACTCCCGCCGTGCCGCCCGCGGCCCCGCAGTCCGATGCCGACCGGGCCGGCGCTCCCGTCGCGAGGACCGCGACCGAGACCGAGCTTCTCGTGCTGGAGACCTGGGCCGAGGTGCTCGGTGCCGCCCCGGACGACGTGCACGGCGACTTCTTCGAGCTGGGCGGCCATTCGCTCCTCGCGTCGAAGATCATGTCCCGACTGGGCCGGGCACTCGACCTCGAACTGCCGGTCACCCTGCTGTTCTTCCACCCGACCGTCGCCGAACTCGCCGACGCCGTCGACGCGGCGTTGCTGGCGGACCTCGGCGCCGCCGAAGCGGAACCGCGCCCCGCCGAAGCCGCACCACTTACCGCCGAAGCCGCACCACTTACCGCCGAAGCCGCACCACTTACCGCCGAAGCCGAACCGCTCCCCGCCGGAAAGGCCCGTCACCCGTGAAGGCACCGCACAGTCGATCCGAGCCCGGCCGACCGACCGGCTCCACGCCGGCCACGACCCGGGCCCTGCTGGACCAACGCGTCCGCGCGGCCCGGAGCAGGGCCGCCGAGGGCGAGCCGGGGGACGCGGTCCCACGCCGCCCGGTGGGCGCGCAGGTGACCTCGTTCACCCAGGAACGCATGTGGCTGATCGAGCGGCTGTCCAACGGCCCCGCGATGTACAACGTCCACGAGGTCTTCCGGCTGCACGGCCCGCTGGACGTGGCCGCCCTCGGCCACAGCCTCACCGAGCTGGTGCGGCGCCACGAAGTCCTGCGCACCGCCTTCCCCGAGCAGGACGGGCGCCCCGTCCCCTCGGTCGAGCCGGCCCGGCCGCTCGACCTGCCCGTCACGGACCTCCGGGCCGAGCCCGCGGACCGCCGGACGCAGCTGGTCCTCGATCTCGTCCACGCCGAGATCCTGCGCCCGTTCGACCTGGCCACCGCCCCGCTGCTGCGCGCGGCACTGCTGCGGGTCGACGAGGACGAACACGTCCTGGTGGTGGTCGTCCACCACATCGCGGTCGACGGCTGGTCGATGCCGCTGCTGTGGGACGACCTGTCGGCGATGTACCGGAGCCGGCTGGAAGGCCGCGAGCACGAGCTGCCGCCCTTGCGGATCCAGTACGCGGACTTCGCCCACTGGCAGCGGGCCCGCCTCTCCGGCGAACGCCTGCAGCGCCAACTGGACTACTGGAGCGCACAGCTGTCCGGGCTGTCGCCGCTGGACCTGCCCACCGACCGCCCGCGCGGACCGGTCCGCGCGGGCCGGGGCGAGCGGATCACCTTCACCGTGCCCGAGGAACTGGCCGGGCGGTTGCGGCTGCTGGGCCGGCGGCACGGCGCGACGATGTTCATGACGCTGCTCGCCGCGTTCCAGGTCCTGCTCGCCCGCTACAGCGGGCAGTCGGACGTGGCGGTCGGCACCCCGGTCGCGGGCCGCACCCGTCCGGAACTCGACCCGCTGGTGGGCTCGTTCATCAACACCGTGGTCATCCGCACCGACCTCGCGGGCGACCCGAGCTTCGCCGAGCTGCTCGATCGGGTCCGCCGGACCGCCGCGGACGCCTACGCGCACCAGGACGTGCCGTTCGAACGGCTGGTGCAGGAGCTGCGGCCGGCCCGCGGTCTCGACCGCAACCCGCTGTTCCAGGTGATGTTCGCCGGCCTGTCCGACCCGACCGCCTCCCTCCGGCTGGTGGGGACGGAGGTCGAACGGATCGAGGTCGACAACGGCACGGCCAAGGTCGACCTCAGCCTGGTGATCGCCGACGGGCCGGCCGGCCCGGGCGGGACGACCGGGACGGTGGCCTTCGACACCGATCTGTTCGACCGCGCGAGCGTGGAGCGCCTGGTCGGCCACTACCTCCGGCTGCTGGACGCCGCGTCCGGCGATCCCGACCGTCCCGTCTCGCGCCTGGAGCTGCTCACCGAGGCCGAACGCGAGGCGCTGCTGGTGGCCGCCAACGCCACCGACGAACCCTTTCCCGCGGACCTCTGCGTGCACGAGCTGGTCGAGGAGCGGGCCCGGCGGACCCCCGACGCGGTGGCGGTCCGCTGCGGCGCCGAGCGGCTGACCTACCGGGAACTCGACCGCCGGGCCAACCGGTTGGCCCGGCACCTGCGAGCCCGGGGAGCCCGGCCGGAACGCCTGGTCGGGGTCTGCCTGCCGCGCTCGGCGGACCTGGTCGTGGCCCTGCTGGCCGTCCTCAAGTCGGGCGCCGCCTACCTGCCGCTGGACCCGGACCTCCCGGCACGGCGCATGTCGTTCATGCTCGCCGACGCCGACGTGCCGCTGCTGCTCACCCAGGACTCCCTGGCCGACCGGCTCCCGAGCCACGGCGCCGCCACGGTGCGGATGGACACCGAGGCCCGGGTCATCGCGGCCCAGCCGGAGGACCCGCTGCCACCGCTCGCGACGCCCGCCAACCTGGCGTACTCGATCTACACCTCCGGTTCGACCGGCCGCCCCAAGGCCGTGCTGGTCCCGCACGAGGGCGTGGTCAACTACCTGGTGGTCCGCGGCCGGCAGCTGGACCTCGGCGGGGACGACGTCGTCGCCTCGGTGGCCTCGATCTCCTTCGACGTCATCGTCCCCCAGGTGCTCATGCCCCTGGCCTGGGGCGCGAGCGTGGTGATCGCCCCGTCGGAGGTCGCGGTCGACGGCCCGCGCCTGACGGAGATGATGCGCGAGTTCGGCGTCACCACGCTCATGGCCACACCCGCCACCTGGCTCCTGCTGCTGGACGGCGGATGGCAGGGCGGCCGGTTCCAGGCGATCTGCGTGGGCGAACCGCTCCAGCCCGCCCTGGCCCGGCGGCTCCTCGACCGGGTCTCCACGCTGTGGAACGGCTACGGTCCCACCGAGGCGTCCGTCGGCTGTGTCACCCGGCGCGTGGACGCCGAACGGGACCTGGCCCGGCCGGGCGGGTCCGTGCCGATCGGCCGGCCGCTCGGCAACCTCCGGATCCACCTGCTGGACCCGGCGGGCGCCCCGGTGCCCGTCGGCGTACCGGGGGAGATCCACATCGGTGGGGTCGGCGTCACCCGCGGGTACGCCAACCGGCCGGGGCTGACCGCCGAGCGCTTCGTGCCGGATCCCTTCGGTGCGGCCGGCGGCCGGCTGTACCGGACCGGCGACCTGGCGCGGTACCTGCCGGACGGCAGCCTCGTCTTCCTCGGCCGCACCGACGAGCAGGTGAAGATCCGGGGATACCGGATCGAGCTGGGCGAGATCGAGGCCGCGCTGTGCGCGCAGCCCGGTGTCGCCAGGGCCGCGGTGACGGTGCGCGGCGGCGGGACGGACGCCGAACTGGCCGGCTACCTGGTGTGGCAGGACCGGCCCGGTGACCTGGGGGACCTGCGGCGCTCCCTGCGCGAGACCCTGCCCGAGTTCATGGTGCCGACGACGCTGACCGCACTCGACCGGATCCCGTTGACCACCAACGGCAAGGTGGACCGCGGGGCCCTGCCCGCGCCCGCCCGCCACGGCCACGAGGCGGGCGCGCTACCGCCGCGGGACCTGCCGGAACTCCTGATGACCGGGATCTGGGAGCGTGTGCTGGGCACCCCGCGGGTCGGCGTCCGGGACGACTTCTTCGCGCTGGGCGGGCACTCCCTCAGGGCGGTCGAGCTGGTGGAGGCGATCCGGCGGGAGTGGGGGGTCACCGTGCCGCTGAACACGGTGTTCCGCCATCCCACCGTCGAGGGCCTGTGCGCGGAACTGCCCCACGCGTCGCGGGCCCTGCGCCGGCTCGTCGTCCCGCTGGCCGAAGGTGACCGCCGCCGGGCGCCGCTGATCCTGGTGCACCCGCAGAGCGGCGACGTGTGCTCCTTCCTCCACCTGGCCGGACAGCTCACCGGGCGCCTCGCCGAATCCCCTGCGGGCGGCCGGCCCGTCCACGGCCTGGAGGCCGTCGGCTACAACACCGACGAGCCGCCCCTGGCCACCGTGGAGGAGCAGGCGCAGCGCTACCTGCGGGAGCTGCGGTCCGTCCTGCCCGACGGCCCGTACCTGCTGGCCGGCTGGTCCTTCGGCGGGCTGGTCGCCTTCGAGATGGCCCGCCTGCTGGAGGAACAGGGGAACCCCCCGGGATTCCTCGGGATCATCGACGTCGGAGCGCCCGCGTCCACCGCTGGAGCCGCCGACGGGTCGGTCGGGGACCTCCACGAACTCGACGAGCAGGACGCCCTCTCGCTGCTGCTCCACGACGCCGACGCCCGTGAGCGCCTTCCCCGGCGGGGGCGCACCGAGCAACTGCGCCGCATGGTGCGGGTCTTCACCACCAACGGCGACGCCGCCCGACGCTACCGGTCGACGGCACGGCTGCGGACACCGATCCACCTGTTCACGAGCGCCGAGGCCCACCCCTCGCTGACCGGCCCGGTCGTGGTCCCCGCCCGGTGGCGGGAACGCACCCGGGGGGCGTTGAGCGTGGTCGAGGTACCCGGCAACCACCACGACATGCTCTCGCCGCCCCATGTCGCGCCCTTCGCCGACGCGCTGTCGGCCGTCCTGGAGGAACTCGGATGAGCGACGGACACGAGTTGCCGCTGTCGTCGGCGCAGTCCGGCATCTGGTTCGCCCACCACCTGCGCCCCGGCAGCCCCGCCTACAACACCGGCGAGTACGTGGACATCCCCGGGCCTATCGACCCGGAGATGTTCGAGACGGCCGTGCGGCGCGTGGTGGACGAGACCGAGTCACTGCGGGTCCGCCTCACCGACGGCGCCGACGGCCCCCGGCAGGTCGTCACTCCGGCGCCCGACTGGACGATGCACCACGTCGACCTCACGTCGGCACCGGATCCGCTGCGGGCGGCCGAGCGCTGGATGCGCGCCGACCTGTCCACACCGGTCGGGCTCACCCGGGACCCGCTGTTCCGCCAGGCCCTGTTCACCGTCGCGCCGGACCGCTTCCTCTGGTACCAGCGCGTCCACCACATCGTGGTCGACGGCTTCAGCATGTCGCTCATCGCGCGCCGCGTCGCCAGGACCTACACCGGACTGGTCGAGGGCAGGGGCGGGACAGGACCGGCCTTCGGGCCGCTGAGCCTCCTGCTGGCGCACGACGCCGCCCACCACGCGTCGGAACAGCCCGAACAGGACCGGGCGTTCTGGGCGGCCCGGCTGGCCGGCCGACCGGATCCGGTCAGCCTCGCCAGCCGTTCGGCGGCCGCCTCGGACGGCTTCCTGCGCCGTACCGGCAGCCTCGACGCGCCCACCCTGGCCGCGCTGCGGCGGGCCGCGCGACCCGCCGGGGCGAGCTGGCCCACCGCCTTCACCGCGACGGTCGCCGCGTACCTCCACCGCCTCAGCGGCGAACGGGACATCGTGCTCAGCATGCCGGTGACCGGGCGCACCGGCTCCTCCGCGCCGGCCGTCCCCGGCATGGTGGCGAACGTGGTGCCGCTGCGGCTGAGCGTGCACCCCGAACAGGGTCTGTCCGCCCTCGCGCGACAGGTGGCCGAGGAGGTCGCCGCCCTGCGCCCGCACCAGCGCCACCGCAGCGAGGACCTGCGCCGGGAGCTGGATCCGGCACGCTCGGAGCGGGTCCTGTTCGGGCCCGTCGTCAACATCATGTCCTTCTACTACCACCTGGACTTCGCGGGGGTCCGGGCCACCGTGCACAACCTGTCCAACGGGCCGGTCGAGGACCTCTCGTTCTCCGTCTACGACCGCTCCGACGGCACCGAGCCCCGGCTCGACGTCGACGCGAACCCCGCGCTCTACTCCGAGGCCGAACTCGCCGCCCACCAGCAGCGGTTCCTCCGGTTCCTGAACGCGGTGGCCGCCGACCCGGACCGGCCGATCGGCCGGCCCGACCTCCTCACCGAAGCGGAACGGCACCGGACCGTCGTGGCCGGCAACCGCACCGCGCGGCCGCTGCCGCACCCGACGGTGCCGCTGGCCTTCGCGGCCGAGGCCGCGCGCAGGCCCGATGCGCCCGCCGTGGTGTCAGGGCAAACCACCCTGTCCTACGCGGAGTTGAACGCCCGCGCCAACCGGCTGGCCCACCGGCTCATCGCCCTGGGTGTCCGCTGCGACACCACGGTGGCCGTGCTCATGGAACGCTCCGCCGACGTGGTGGTGGCGGTCCTGGCGATCGGCAAGGCCGGCGGCGCCTACGTGCCGCTGGACACCCGGGCCCCGACGGCCCGCCTGCGGCGCGTCCTGGACGACACCGGGGCGTCGGTGCTGCTCACCCACCGGGCCACCCGGGAGCACGAACTGTCCCACGGCACACCGGATGTCGTCGTCGACGCCGACCCCGGCCTCGCCGACGAGCCGGCCACCGATCCCGTCGTGCCGCTGCGCCCGGACCACCTGGCGTGCGTGCTGTACACCTCGGGGTCCACGGGCACGCCGAAGGGCGTGGCCCTGAGCCACCGCAACGTCATCAGCCTGACCGCACAAGGCTGTTGGCGCGAACAGGACGGCCCGCGCGTGCTCGCGCACTCCCCGCACGCCTTCGACGCCTCCACCTTCGAGTGGTGGGTACCGCTGCTCAACGGGGGCCGGGTGGTCGTGGCCCCGCCCGGGGAGCTGGCGCTCTCCGACCTCCACCGGCTGATCGTCGACCACCGGGTCGGTGCGCTGTGGTTGACGGCCGGGCTGTTCCGGGTGTTCGCCGAGGAGTCGCCCGGCACGCTGGCCGGGGTCGGCCAGGTGTGGACCGGCGGTGACATCGTGCCGGCCGACGCGGTACGGCGCGTCCTGGCACGGTGTCCGGACTCCGTGGTGGTCGCCGGGTACGGCCCGACCGAAGCCGCCACGTTCACCACACGCCGGGTGCTCCGCCCCGGTGAGGCGGTTCCCGACGTCGTCCCCCTCGGCCGGCCGATGGACAACAGGCGGGTGTACGTCCTGGACGAGGCGCTGTCGCCGGTGCCGCCGGGGGTGGCCGGCATGCTGCACGTCGCCGGTGCGGGCGTGGCGCGCGGGTACCTGAACGACCCCCGCCGGACGGCCGGCCAGTTCCTGCCGTGCCCGTTCGGCGAACCGGGGGAGCGGATGTACCGCACGGGCGACGTGGTCCGCTGGAACGCGGAGGGGGAGCTGGAGTTCCTCGGCCGCGCGGACGAGCAGGTCAAGCTCCACGGCTTCCGCATCGAACTGGGCGAGATCGAGGCGGTGCTGGCCGGGCACCCCGCCGTCGCCCAGGCGACCGTGGTCGCCGGCCCGGGTGCCCCGCCCGGCCGACGCCTGATCGGCTACGTCGTCCCGGCCGGGGACCCGGCGCTCGACCCGGCGTCGGTGCGGGAGCACGCCTCGGCGGTGCTGCCGGACTACATGGTGCCCTCGGTGATCGTCACGCTCGACGCCTTCCCCCTGACCCCCAGAGGGAAGATCGACCGGGCCGCGCTGCCCGTCCCGGACCCCGCACCGGCGCCGTCCGGCCCCGGGCCGCGCACCCCGGCGGAGCGGACGATGTGCGCGCTGTTCGCCGAGGTGCTCGGCCGGCCCACGGTGGGCGTCGACGACGGTTTCTTCGCGCTGGGCGGCAATTCCCTGCTCGCGACCAGGCTGGTCAACCGGGTGCGGGTGAGGTTCGGCCGCGAACTCACCCTCGGCGCCCTGTTCCAGGCGCCCACGCCGGCGCGCCTGGTCGACGCGCTCGACGACGCCCCGGACGCCGCGGCCGTACCGGACCTCTCACCACGTACACGACTCTGACGACTCTGACAGCTCTGACAGCGATCACAGGAAGCACCTCGGCATGGCCCACACCCTCTCCCAGCCCGACGAGACACCGGCAGCGCCGGCACCACCCGAAACCCCGATCACGGCAGCACCCCCGACGGCCCCGGCGCTGGGAGTGTCCCAGGTCCGCCGGTACTACCAGCTCGTCGACGCCGGGGACGTGCCCGCGCTGGTCGCCCTGTTCACCCCGGACGCCCGCTACCACCGCCCCGGGTACCGACCCATGGTCGGGCATGCCGAACTGGAACGCTTCTACCGCGACCAGCGGGTGATCCGCACCGGCGTGCACACCCTGGCCACCGTGGTCACGACCGACGACGAGGTGGCGGTGCACGGCCTGTTCCGCGGCGTGCTGCACGACGGCGGTGAGGTCGAGCTGCGGTTCGCGGACTTCTTCCGGATGACGCCGCAGGGCCGCATCGCCGCGCGGGACACCTTCTTCCACGTGCCCGCGGTCTGAGCCGCGGCTCCAGCGGCTCCAGCAGCTGCAGCGGCGCCAACGGCGACGGCCCACGCGGTCGCGCGTTCAACCCCGACGGGGAAACTTCAGCACAGGAAAGCGGGAAGCAGTTGACCAAGACCGTCTTCACCTCCGACATCCCGGCGTTCGTCGGCAGCGGACGGCCACCGTTCGACGCCCGGGCGATCCACGAGCTGGTCGCCGAACAGGCGGAGCGGGCCCCGCACGCGCCCGCCGTCACCTGCGACGGACGGACCCTGACCTACCAGCAGCTCAACGACCGCGCCCACCGGCTCGCCGGGCGACTGCGAGCGGCCGGACTGGCGCAGGAGGACGTCGTGGGCGTGCTGGTGCCGCGCTCGCCGGAGCTGATCGTGGCCCTGCTCGCCGTCCTCGTCGCGGGCGGGGCGTACCTCGGACTCGAACCGGACGACCCGGCGAGCCGCCACGCGCTGCTGCTCAAGGACGCGGGCGCGGGCATGGTGATCACCGAAGAGTCCCTGCGGGAGCAACTGCCCGGCACCGTCGTCACGGTGACGGAAGGCCGCCCGGCGCAGGATCCGGCCACCGGGCCGGCGGCTCCGGCCCGCCCCGGCGACCCGGACCGGCTCGCCTACGTCAGCTACACCTCGGGCTCCACCGGCGAGCCCAAGGGCGTCGGCGTGCCCCACCGGGCGATCGACCGGCTCGTCCGGGGCGCGGACTGGATGGACGTCCGCGCCGAGGACGTCTTCTTCCACCTCGCGCCGGTCGCGTTCGACGCGTCCACGTTCGAGATCTGGGCCCCCCTCGTCAACGGCTGCCGGCTGGTCCTCTTCCCCCCGGTCGCCATCACGCTGGAGCACGTTGCGCGCGTCGTCCGGGCCGAGCGCGTGACGGTCCTGCTGCTGACCACCGGGCTCTTCCACCAGATGGCGAGCTCCCACCCGGAGGCGTTCGCCGACGTGCGGCACGTCCTCACCGGGGGCGACGTGGCCTCGCCGAACCACGTCCAGCACCTGCTGGCCCGCCACCCGGAGCTGCTCTTCACCAACGGCTACGGACCGACCGAGAACACCACGTACACGACCTGCTGGACCAGCAGCACCCTCCCGGAGCTGCGGAGCGTGCCGATCGGCCGCCCGATCAGCGGCACCAGGGTCGCCGTGCTCGACGGCGACCTCGGCCCGGTGCCCGTCGGCGAGTGCGGGGAACTGTACGTGGCCGGGGCGGGCCTGGCCCGCGGCTACCTGGGCCGCCCGGCCGCCACGGCCGAACGGTTCCTGCCCGACCCGTTCGGGACCGAGCCGGGCGCCCGGATGTACCGGACCGGCGACCTCGTGCGATGGCTGCCCGACGGCACCCTGGAGTTCGTCGGACGGGCGGACGACCAGGTCAAGGTCCAGGGCTACCGTGCCGAACCGCGCGCCGTCGAGGTCGAGCTGGAACGGCTCGCCGGGGTGCGGCACGCGGTCGTGCTGCCGCAGCCCGACCCGGCGGGCGGCACCCGGCTGCTGGCCTACGTCGTGCCCGCGGAACCCGAGCCGGCGGGCAACGCCGAGCTCGGCCGGCGGCTGCGCCACGAACTGCGGGACCGGCTGCCGGGTTACCTGATCCCCTGGGCGATCCTCGTCCGTCCCGAGCTGCCGGTGAACCGCAACGGCAAGATCGACCGCCGGGCCCTGCCCACCGCCACCCGGGTGCCGCGCAACGTGCCCAACGAGTTCGTCCCGCCCCTCACCGAGGTGCAGACGCGACTGGCCGAGTTGTGGGGCGACGCCCTCGGCGTCGAACCGGTCGGCGTCGACGACGACTTCTTCGACCTCGGCGGACACTCCCTGCTGGCCACCGACCTCCTGGTCGCCACCCAGCGCGAGTTCGACGTGGACCTCCCCGCGCAGACCCTGTACCTGTCGCCGACCGTCGCCGAGCTGGCGACGGCCCTCACCGCCCGGATGCGGACGCCGGGCCCGGACGGCCCGACGGACGGCCCGATGGGGGACCCGGCCGACGGGGCGGGGGAGGGGCAGCCCCGATGACGGCGGTTCCCCCGACCACGCGCTGCCCGGTCCTCGCCCCGCGGCCGGTCGATCTGATCGACCCCGACCTCTACCTCTCGGGCGGGGCGCACGAGGCGTGGCGACGGCTGCGCCGCGACGCCCCGGTGAGCTGGCAGCCGGTCGGCGACATCGGCTACTGGTCGATCGTCGCTCACGCCGAGGCCAACCGGGTACTGCGCGACCACGACACGTTCACCTCCGAACAGGGCACCCTGCTCAACCTCCTCGGCAAGGGCGACCCCGCCGGCGGCCGGCAGATGGCCGTGACCGACCCGCCCCGGCACTCGCGCCTGCGCGGCCCGCTGCAGCAGGCGCTGTCGATCAAGACGGTGGAGAACGACCGGGAGGCGATCCGCCGGGCCGTCGTCGAACTGCTCCGGCCGCTGGCCGACGGAGGCCCGTACGACTTCGCCGCCGCCATGGCCACCCTGCCGATGGCGGTGATCGGCACCATGATGGCGCTACCGGAGCAGGACTGGCCGCGGCTGGTCCGGCTCGCCCACGCCTGCATCGCCGCGGACGACCCCGAGTTCCAGCTCGCCGCCGGACCGCGGGCCACCCTCGTGACCGCCCACCGCGAACTGTTCGCCTACTTCCAGGACCTCGTCACCGCGCGTCGGCGCGCACCGGGCGGCGACCTGATCAGCGTGCTGCTCACCATGGAACTGGACGGACGCCGACTGTCGCCGGGCGAGATCGTGTCCAACTGCTACAGCCTGCTGCTCGGAGCGACCGTCACCACCGCCCAGCCGCCGATCGCGGCGATGGCCGAACTGGCCGGGACCGCCGTCCTGGACGACTGGGCGGCCCACCCGGAACTGCTCGGCAGCGGCGTGGAGGAGGCACTGCGGTGGGCCTCGCCCACCCAGCACTTCATGCGCCACGCCACCCGCGACGTCGAGATCCGGGGCGTGCCGATCCGCGCGGGGGACGCCGTCGTCGTGTGGCTGGCGTCGGCCAACCGCGACGAGACCGTGTTCGCCGACCCGGACACCTTCGACATCCGGCGGCGGCCCAACAAGCACATCGCGTTCGGCGTCGGCGCGCACTACTGCATCGGACACACCGTCGCCCGGGTGGCCCTGCGGATCCTCTTCGCCGAACTGCTCGGCCGGTTCACCGGCTTCGAACTCGCCGGGACGCCGCGGCGCATGCGCTCGAACATCATCGCGGGCTTCACGCACCTGCCGATCACCGCGCGGACCCGCTAGGAGCCGTCACCGCGGCCGCTGTCACCGCCGCTGCCGAACCCGAGAAGAAACCCCCCACACGGAAGGTCATCAGTGGACGCTCCGACGGCCCGTACCCGCAACAAGTGGTTCCTGCGCGAGCCGTCGCCGGTGGCACCGGCGCGGCTGTTCTGCCTGCCCTACTCCGGCTGCGGTGCGAGCATGTACCGCCAGTGGCCGTCACAGGTCGACGGCGTCGAGGTCTGCCCCGTGCAGCCGCCCGGCCGGGAGAACCGGATGCGCGAGCCCGCCCACACCACCTACGAGGCGCTGGCCGACGACCTCTGCGAAGCGCTGCGCCCCCACCTGGACCGTCCGTACGCCCTGTTCGGCCACTGCGGCTCCGCGCTGGCGGCGTACGAGACCGCCGTACGGCTGGTCCAGCGGGGCTGTCCCGCCCCGACCCGACTGTTCGTCTCCTCCGAGGTCGCGCCGCAGGACGGCCCCTACGGCCGCTTCCTCGGCATGAGCGACGACGAGCTGGCCGACGAACTGCGCGGGCTCGTCGCGGAACTGGGCGGCACCCTGGAACCGAGCCTGCTCGCGCTCTACCTCGGCGTCCTGCGCAACGACGTCGACATGAACAAGCGGTACCACGTGGCCGAGCCGGTCCGGCTGCCGTGCCCGGTCACCGCCATCGGCTGGACCGGGGACACGGGCATCGCGCCGTCCCTGATGACCGGATGGTCGGCCTGCGGCGAAACGACCTTCGAACTCCTGGAAGGGGGCCACTACCGCTTCATCGAGGCGCCGGCGGACCTGTTGGCGCTCTTGGTCGCGGACCTGACGCCCACCCGCTCCCGCACGCCCTGATGGGATGCGTCGGATCCATTCGCCGCCGGCTACCGGGTCTACGCGGTCCGTCCGAAGCGGGCCGCCCGGTTCAAGGAGCGCTACGGCACCTCCGGGGCCACGAGCGACAAGGGCGACGCGCACGCGCCGGCCGACATGGTCCGCGTCGACCGCGACCAGCTGCGGCCGATCGCCGGGGACAGTGACAAGGCCCAGGCCGTGCGCATCGTCGCCCGCACGCACCAGACCCTGATCCGGGAGCGCACCCGCACCTTCCAGCGGCTGCGGAGCACGCTGCGCGAGTACTTCCCCGGCGCGTCGGCCGCCTACGCCTCCCTGGAGCTCACCAGCACCGACGCACTCCATGACGAGGCCACCGCCTGGTCACACCACGCGATTATCCCGGCCGCAGCTTGACACCGCTACGGCATGGGATGTCTGACACCGGATCCGAGCGCGAGCAGCGGGGAGCGGCGGAGCCGGCACGGCGCCCTCCCGTTCGTGCACCCGGGCGGCCCCGGACGCGCCCGCCGTCCGGCGCGGCGCCCTCCGCCCGACGCGCTGTCCGAATGCCGCCAGCACGCGGCCCGTCCAAGGGCGACGATCGGAACAGCCCGACCGTGCGCCGCCCGCGGCCCTCCCGGTCTGCGGGCCCATGCCCTCGCCCGTCCCCGCCGCCAAGGATCCCTCCCGTGAACGACACCCTCCTCGCCACCGGCGCGCCCACCACCGCGGCGCCCGCCCCGGGCCCGGCCGTGCTGCCCGCGCTCGACTCGCTCGACTGGCAGGGCGTGCACGAGCAGTTGGACCGGGACGGTGCGGCGCTCACCGAGCCGCTGCTGTCGCCCGCCCAGTGCCGGGAGCTCGCCGCGCTCTACGACCGGCCCGAACTGTTCCGCACCACCGTCGACATGGCCCGCCACCGCTTCGGCTCCGGCCAGTACCGCTACTTCACCCACGACCTGCCCGAACCCGTCGCCGCCCTGCGCGAGGCCCTCTACCCCCGCCTGCTCACCGTCGCCCGTGCCTGGGCCGACAAGCTCGGCCGCCCCGCCCCCTGGCCCGACACCCTCGCCGAGTGGACCGCCAGGTGCCACGCCGCCGGCCAGGACAAGAGCTCCCAGATCCTGCTGCGCTACGGCCCCGGTGACTGGAACGCCCTGCACCGCGACGTCTTCGGCGACCTCGTCTTCCCCCTCCAGGTCGTCATCGGCCTCGACGCCCACGGCACCGACTACACCGGCGGCGAGTTCCTCCTCGTCGAACAGCGCCCCCGCGCCCAGTCCCGCGGCACCGCCACCGTCCTTCCCCAGGGGCACGGCCTGATCTTCACCACCCGCGACCGCCCCGTCCCCTCCGCCCGCGGCCACCGCGCCGGCCCCGTCCGCCACGGCGTCAGCACCGTGCGCACCGGCCGCCGCCACACCCTCGGCCTCGTCTTCCACGACGCCTGAACCCCGCCGCATGGCCGCCACCGGCACGCCCGCGCCCATACCCACACCCGCACCCACCGTCGCCACCGCCCCGGTCCTATCGCGCCGCTACACCCTGACCGGACCCGACAACCGCCCCTACCCCAGCACCACGCCCGGCACCCTCGGCGGCCACCGGCGAGGCCGCCGCTACGGCCGCCTCGACTGCCCCTCGGCCCTGCGCGCCCTCGCCGCCGGCGGCTACGTGCGCCACCGCGTCTTCTTCGCCGACGAGGCCACCGCGATCGCCGCCGCCTACCGGCCCTGCTCGGTGTGCCTGCCCGGGAAGTACCGGCAGTGGAAGACCCGCCAGAAGGACCGCACCCCATGAACCCCCGCCCCGCACCCGACCGCTCCCCGCTCCTTCCCGAACCCGGGCCCACCGCCTACGGCGACCTCCCCGCACCCGCCCCCCACACCGCCCCCGAACTCGCCGCCCTGCTGCGCCTGCTCGCCGAGCACCGCCGCCCACCCCTGCGCAGCGTCACGATCGGGCACAGCCGCGACGACGCCTCCCGCACGGCCGCCGCCGCGTTCGCCGACGCCTGGCACGCCGCCGGCAACGCCGTCCTGGCCGTCGTCGACTGGCCCGAACAGGCCGCCTCCTGGCTACGGCCCGCCCAGCGCCTCACCGACCGGGAACCCGACGCCCTCGTCATCGCCGCCGCCCCGCTCGGCTGGGCACAGCTCGCCCGACGCCTGCGCCACAGCACCTCCTGGCGCCCGGACCGCACGTTCGGCTTCGCGTCCCTCGCCGAGCCGGTCGCCGCTGCGCTCGCCGGGCCCGGCGTCCTGGACGGCGTGCGCGGCGCGAGCGCGGACGGCGGCACCTGGCGCATCGAATCCGGCTGGACCGCCTCCTTCCCGCCCCTCGCCCCGGGCGCCGCCGTGTGAACAGCACCCCCGCGCTGTTCGGCCCGCCGCCCGCCGGCTACGAGCGCCGCGAGATCGCGCCGGGCGCCGTCCACCTGCCCGGCTGGCTCACCCCCGACCGGCAGCGCGAGCTCGTCGCCGCGTGCCGCGCCTGGGCCGTCGGCCCCGTCCCGATCCGGCACACCCGGCTGCCGGGCGGTGGCGTCATGTCCGTGCAGACCGTGTGCCTGGGCTGGCACTGGCAGCCCTACGCCTACACCCGCACCGCCGACGACGTGAACGGCCGCCGCGTCGCCCGCCTCCCCGACCGGCTCGCCGACCTCGGCCGCCGGGCGGTGGCCGACGCCTACCAGGACCCCGACCAGGGCGCCGCCTACGAACCCGACGCCGCGCTGGTCAACTTCTACGACGCCGACGCCCGGCTCGGCATGCACCAGGACAAGGACGAGCGCTCCCTCGCCCCGGTGGTCTCCCTCAGCATCGGCGACACCTGCCTCTTCCGCTTCGGCAACACCCGCAGCCGCAACCGGCCCTGGACCGACCTGACCCTCGCCTCCGGCGACCTCCTCGTCTTCGGCGGCCCCTCCCGCCTCGCGTACCACGCCGTGCCGAAGATCCTCCCCGGCACCGGCGACCCCGCCATCGGCCCCGCCCGGGGCCGCCTCAACATCACCCTGCGCGTCACCGGCCTGACCGACCCCGCACCCGCTCCGACCGGATCGGCCCGGTGACCGCCCCCGCCCGGTGACTGCCCCCGCCCGGCCACCGGCCGGGATCAGGGCCTTGAGGCCGCGTCAACCCCGGGCGCGCCGAATGTGAACGCCGCATTAACCCAAACTGGTCAGTGTGTGACATATTCTTCCTCGGCGGATGAATTCGGACCAATCGTCCTGAACCCGCCCGGAGGGCATCCCCTCACCCTCCCGTACCCTCAAGCACTCCCAGGAGACCTACCTTGAGCGACCGCATACCATCCGTCACGAACGCGGTGCGGCCGATACCCGGACCCCGGGCCCGGCGCGTGCCCGGTCGTGCCGTACTCGGGGCTCTCGCCACCACGACGCTCGTGCTCGCGTCGTCCGTGCCGTTCGCCGTGCACGCCGCCGCGGCACCGCCGGCGAAGGCCGGTACGAGCGGGGCGCAGCGGCCGATCGGGCCGAAGCCGGCGCTGGATCTGCTGGCGCACGGCAACCTCACGATGGCGTCCAACTCGGTGGTCTCCTGCGACCCCGAGGACAGCGACTGCGACCTCAACGCCTACAACAACAACCGGGTCAACTGGGTCAAGACCGACCCCAAGGCCCCCGGCAACACCGCCTCCGCGGCCACCCTGACCGTCCCGCCGGGTGCCAAGGTGCTCAACGCCCGGCTGTACTGGCAGTCCAACCCCGTCGGAACCTCGCGGCTGTCCACCTCCGGTGACGCCTCCAAGGCCGACCAGGTCGAGTTCAAGGTCCCCGGCGCCACCGGCTACCAGCGGCTCACCGCCGATACCTACGACTGGTTCGACCAGAAGACCGGCGGCACGCCCCCGGCCCCGCTCACCGCCCACGCGGGTGTCAAGGACGTCACCGACCTGGTGCGGGCGGCCGGTTCCGGCGAGTACACCGTGGCCGACATCCAGGCCTGTCAGGGCCGCTCCTCCACCTCCGACTTCGGCGGCCAGAACGTCGGCTGCTGGGGCGGATGGTCCCTGGTCGTCGCCTACGAGGACGCCAAGGAGCCGCTGCGCTACCTGCAGGTCTGGGACGGCTACCAGCTCATCCGCCCGCCCGAGCCCAGCGTCACCATGACCCTCGACGGCATCCGCACCCCGGCCGGCCGCGCACCGGCCGCCACCATGGGCGTCATCGTCGGCGACGGCGACGCCCCCATCGCCGGGGACTCCCTGGAAGTCGGCCCCGACGCCGGCCGGCTGACACCGCTGCTGATGCCGACCGCCACCGGACCCGCCCCCGACAACGCCTTCACCAGCCGCATCGACCGGGTCGCGCCCGACGGCACCGGCACCAACCTCACCGACCGCAACCCGAACACGGTCAACAACGTCGGCTACGACGCCCGGACGATCGACGTCACCGGCAAGCTGCCCGCCGGCAGCAAGCAGGCCGTGGTCAAGGTCACCGGCCAGGGCGACGCGCTGCACCCCCAGGCGGTCTGGCTCGCCGTCGAGGCCCTGGAACCCGACCTCCAGGTCGTCAAGGCCAACACCCCGGCCGGTACCACCACGAACAGCCCGCCCGGGCTCGTCGACCCCGGAGCCGAGATCACCTACACCTTCACCATCGCCAACCGGCACCCCGACGGCACCACCGCCGACCTCGACACCGCCAGCGGCGTCACCCTGACCGACGTGCTGCCCCAGGGCACCAGTTACGTCGACGGTTCCGGCACCGGCTGCACCGCCACCGGACGCAACGTCAGCTGCCCCACCGCCGACCTCGCACCGGGCGCCGAGACCACCGTCTCCTTCCGGGCCAAGGTCGACGCCGGCCTCGCGCCGGGCACCAGGCTCGACGACACCGCCTCCCTCGCCTACCGCGGCACCCAGACCGGCCGCGAACAGCACCGCACCAGCAACACCGTGCGCAACACCGTCGCCGAGCACACCGGCTACCGGGTCACCAAGACCGCGGACAGGAGCCAGGCCGCCCCCGGCGACACCGTCACCTACCACGTGGACGTCACCAACACCGGGAACACGCCCCTCACCGCACTGACCGTCACCGACGACCTGAGCGCCGTCCTCGACGACGCCACCTACAACGGCGACGCCACCGCCACCCTCGGCACCCCCTCCTCCACGCAGCCGGTCCTCACCTGGACCGGCGACCTGCCGGCCGGCGGCAACGCCCGGCTCACCTACACCGTCAAGGTGAAGGACCCCGCCGCCGGGGACCACACGCTGCGCAACACCGTGGTGGCCGACCGGCCCGGCGGCAACTGCCCGCCCGGTGCGACGGCCGGGGAATGCACGGCCACCGTGACGGTGACCACGTCCTCACCGTCCCCGACGGCCTCCCCGACCACGTCGCCCTCCACCACGCCGACGTCCTCGCCCTCGCCGACCGCGACCGACGGCAACGGCGTCGACCCGGCGCCCACCGGCAAGCCGCAGCAGCCGGGCGGTGGCGGCGGTCTCGCCGCGACGGGCAGCCAGGTCGCGCTGATCGGCGGCATCGGCGCCGCCGTCCTCCTCGGCGGTGCGGCCCTCGTCCTCGCCTCCCGCCGCCGGCGCCACCGGCACTGACACCCCGTCCGACCCCTGACG
>NZ_JBSHBN010000061.1:0-48637 GCF_053612025.1 Kitasatospora sp. NPDC054768 | reverse complement strand
TCCGGGGGGGTGCGGGAGGCCCGTGCCGGTGGGCCTCCCGCTCCGCCGTACCGCCTCCGGCGGCGGTGAGGTGCAGTGGGGTCAGTAGGGCAGGGGCCGGTTCTCGCGGGCCCACGCGCGTTCGGCCTCGCTGCGGGGCGGGGGCGGGGCGATGCCGTCCGTCATCCACAGGTCCTGGGGCGTCTCGTCGATGTGGAACTCGCAGTACAGGCCGCGCTCGGCGGTGTGGGGTGCGAGGAGGGCGGCGAGGCTCTCACGGGTGTGCCGGCGCGCCTGCGGGTCCGCGTTGTGGCGGGCGATGTGCTCGACCACAATGCGCACCGCGCTGTCGGCCGGTTCGCCGCCGACGTGGAAGGAGTCGGCGGCGATCTCGTGGAAGAGGGTCATGACGTAGAACCTCGGCAGCCCGATACGGGTGTAGAACCCCGTGACGTCGCCGGCCAGTTGACGCTTCTGCTCGGGGGTGTAGGTGCCGGGAGGGTGGTAGACGTGCCACAGCGGCATGGGGTGTGCTCCTCGGTGTCGGTGTCGGTGTCGGTGTCGGCGTCGGTGCGTGCTGGTGTCGGTGTGCGTCGGTGCGTGTCGGCCCTGGCGTGTCGGCCCTGGTGCGCCGGTCCCGGCGCGGGGGTCAGCGGCCGATGCGCACGGTGAGGCCCTCCACCGGCCCGGACAGGGCGGCCTTGACGGCCCGGGTGGCGTCGTCGACGAGGACCTCGCTCTCGCCGCGCGCCAGGGCGTCCAGCACGATCCGGGCGACCTCGGCCGGCGGGACCTTCTCGACCGGGAGGGCCGCGACCATGTCGGTGTCCGCGAAGCCCAGGTGCACGCCGAGGACCTGGGTGTGCTGGGCGGCGAGCTCCAGGCGCAGGGAGTTGGTCAGCGACCACAGCGCCGCCTTGGACGCCCCGTAGGCCCCGGCGCCCGCGCCCCAGGACAGCAGCGAGTGGATGTCCACCAGCGCGCCGCCGCCGCGCGCGGCCAGCATCGGCGCGAACGCCCGGGCGACGCGCAGCGGGCCGAGGACGTTGGTCTCGAAGGTGGCCCGGACCTCCTCCAGGTCACCGGTCAGCAGCGGCCCCGGGTGCAGGACGCCGGCGTTGTTGAAGACGATGTCGACGTCGTCGGCGGTGGCGGCCGCGGCGGTCACCGAGGCGTCGTCGGTGACGTCCAGGGCGAGGACCTCCACCCGCGGGTCGCCGCCGGCGCCGGGGGCGGGGGTGCGGGCGGTGGCGTAGACCTTCCCCGCGCCGCGCGCCAGCAGCTCCGAGACGAACGCCCGGCCCAGGCCGCGCAGGCCCCCGGTCACCAGGACGGTGGAGCCTTCGATCACGGTCATGCGCATCTCCTCGCTCTTGGGGCGGCACCGGCCGTGACTGGCGGCGCCGCAGCGTTTAGATTATTACCATCATCTAAACGGGATGGGAAAGTGGACCCCGGGAACACCACCCGGGAGCACCGCCCGGGAGCACCGCCCGGGAACACCACCGCCGTCCGACACGAGGAAGGGAGCCGCGGCATGCCCCGCGTCTCACGCGCCGAGGCCGAACGCAGCCGCCGCCGCGTCATCGACCACACCGCCCGCCTGATCCGGGAGAAGGGCCCCGACCAGGTCAGCGTCCCCGAGGCGATGGCCGCCGCCGGACTCACCCACGGCGGCTTCTACCGGCACTTCGCCTCCAAGGACGACCTCCTCGCCCAGGCCCTCGCCGCCGCCTTCACCGAACGCCGCGAAGCCATGGAACGACTCGCCGACCGGCCCGGCGACCAGCCCGCCGACCGGCCCGGCGACGACCGCACCCCCCGCGCCGAGTTCCTCGACCGCTACCTGTCCGAACCCCACCGCGACCACCCCGGCCACGGCTGCACCGCCGCCGCACTGGCCGCCGACGCCGCCCGCACCGAACCCGGCTCCCCCCTGCGCACCGCCTACACCGCCGGACTGCACGAACTCGTCGACGCCCTGGCCGCACTGCCCGAAGGCGCCGGACGGCAGGAGACCCTCGCCGACCTGTCCACCATGGTCGGAGCGCTGCTGCTCGCCCGCGCCAGCGACGACACCGCACTGTCCGAGGAGTTCCTGACCGCCGCCCGCCGCCGCCTGGCCGGCGGGGACGGGGCGCCGCGGACCGCATAGGGTCCGTACGTGACCGGGCCGACCCGGACGGAACCAGCGGAAGGACGGACCGTGCCGATCAGAGGCGTGATCTTCGACGTCGACGACACCCTGTTCGACTACTCGGGCTCGGAACAGGCAGGCATCCTCGCCCACCTGCACCACCTCGACCTGCTGCACCGCGCCCCCGACCCGCAGAGCGCCGTGACGCTGTGGCGCGAGGTCATGCGGGAGCAGTACGCCCGCTTCCTGGCCGGCGAACTGACCTTCGCCGGGCAACAGCGCGAACGCGCCCGCCAGTTCCTCGCCCGCCTCGGCGAGGACACCACCACGATGCCCGACGAGACCGCCGCCGCCTGGTTCGCCGGCTACACCGCCCACCGCAACGCCGCCTGGACCGCCTTCCCCGACGCCGCCCCCACCCTCGCCGCCCTCGCCCCCACCCACCGCCTCGGGATCGTCTCCAACGCCCCGATCGACCAGCAGCGCCCCAAACTCCACGCCACCGGCCTGCTGCACCACTTCGACGACACCGCCCTCGTCGGCTCCGACCGGCCCGGCGAGGCCAAACCCGACCCCGCCATCTTCCGGACCGGCTGCGCCCGCCTCGGCCTGCCCCCGCACGAAGTCGCCTACGTCGGCGACAACTACGACCTCGACGCCCTCGGCGCCCGCAACGCCGGTCTGCACCCCTTCTGGCTCGACCGCACCGCCACCCGCACCGCCCCGGTCGACGACGGCATCCACGTCCTGCACACCCTCACCGCGCTGCCCGCCGCCCTCCACACCTGACCCGGGCCGCCCCCGCGCACGGGAAGTCGGCCGGGCCGACTTCCCACTCCCTGGGGCGTGTTGGCCGCCGGCCGTCCGCTGGTGGGGTGGGGAGGGCGCGCGGGGGCCGGGGTCAGTCGGTGAGGCCGAACATGGTGCGGCAGTCGGCGCTCAGGCCGGTGACGGAGACCGGGGTGCGGGCGTGTTCGGCCCAGGCCTCGGGGCTCAGGCGCAGGCGCTCGGAGACCACCACCCGCCCGTCCAGGACGTCCCGGTCGATGCCGTCGCCGCGGTAGCCGAGCCTGCGCGAGACGGCCAGGGAGGAGTGGTTGTCGGCGAAGGAGAGCGAGGTCGCCGAGCGCGCGCCCAGCTCCGCGAAGGCCAGGTGGAGCATCGCGGCCCGCATCTCGGTGCCCAGGCCCTTGCCCTGGTGCTCCAGGCCGAGCCAGGAACCGGAGACGATCTCGCGCCGCACGCCGAACTCCTCGGCGCGCATGTCCTGGATCCCCACCGGGCGCCCCTCGTGGAAGGCGACCAGGTCCAGCGCCCAGTGCTGCGCGCTCCAGCGGCCCAGCCGTGCCCAGTGCGACTGCATCACGTGCCGGGCGCGTTCGGCCAGCGGCAGCTCGCCCCACGGCGTCAGGAACGGACGGTCCTGGGGCAGGTGGACGCCGCGCGCGGCGACGTCCGCCACCTCGGCGAGTTCGTCCTCGGTGGGCAGGCGCAGCTCCAGGCGGGGCGAGGTCACGCGCAGCCCCCGCAGGGGCCAGTGGTCGGTGATCATCGAACCAGTGTGCCCAGCGGGCGCACGACCCGCACCACCATTTCCACCCGGCTCGCCACCCCCGCGCTCCGCCCCGCTTTACGCCTTCCGGGCGATACCGACAGTGACCCAGCTTGACGCACAGTCACCTAAGGTCATGTTATGAGTGCACGAAGTGATGCTCTGCTCGTCGGAGAACCGCCACCCCCGCACCGCCTGCCCACCCTCACCGCCCTGCGCTTCGCCGCCGCCCTCGCCGTCTTCCTCTTCCACGCCTTCCTCGTCACCGACCCGCTGCGCCCCCGGGCCCCGCTCGGCTTCTTCGCCGACCCCCGCCTCGCCGCCGCCCTCGCCCACGCCACCTCCAAGGCCGGCTACGCCGGGGTCTCGTTCTTCTTCGTCCTCAGCGGCTTCGTCCTGACCTGGTCCGCGCGGGAGGGTGAGCGCCCCGCCGCGTTCTGGCGCCGGCGCCTGGCCCGGATCTACCCCAGCCACCTGGCGATGTGGGCCGCCGCCGCCCTCCTGTTCGCCTGGGCGTGCCCGGTGCGGGTCTGGCTGCCCAACCTCCTGCTCGTGCACGCCTACTCGCCCGACCCGAACATCAACTCGGGTATGAACATGCCCAGTTGGTCGCTGTGCTGCGAGGTCCTGTTCTACCTGCTGTTCCCGCTCCTGCGCCGCGCCGTACGGTATCTGCCCGAACGCGCCCTGCGCCCGGCCCTGGCCGCCGTCCTGCTGGTGGCCGCGGCCGTCGCGGGGGCCGACGCCGCCCTGCTGCCGGCCCACCCCCGTATCCCCCAACTGCCGGTGTCGCTCGACCAGTTGTGGTTCGGCTACCTCTTCCCGCCGGCCCGGCTGCCGGAGTTCGTCCTGGGCATGCTGCTGGCCCGGGCCGTCGCCGCCGGTCTCGCCCCGCGCGTCCCCCTCGCCCCCGCCGCCCTCCTCGTCGCGCCCGCCTACGCGCTCACCCTCACCGTCCCCTCGCCCTACGACTTCGTCCTGCCGATGGCCCTGCCGATCGCCCTGGTCATCTGCGCCGCCGCCCACCACGACCTGTACCGCGGCGGCCCGCGACCCGGGCCGCGCCGCCTGGCCCAGTGGCTGGGCGGCGTCTCCTTCGGCTTCTACCTCTGCCAGGGCGTCGTCCTCTTCCACGGCCGCCCCCTCGTCCTCGGCGACCGCACCTACCCGACCCCGATCGCGGTCCTGCTGACGCTCGCCGCGTTCGCCGCGACCCTGGCCGCCGGAGCCCTCGTCCACACCCTGGTCGAACGCCCGGCGGTACGGCGCCTCGCCCGCCGCCGTGGCGCGGCGGGGGGAGACCTGGACAGGCTCCGCCCATGTCGAGCCGGCACCGATCGAGGGGATTCACCGCCGCCCAGCTCTCGATCATCGACGAACTGAGCATCCTCCCGTTTCCCGGGCGGGAGGTCCGGCCGGGGAAGGACCGTCGATGGGGTGGTCCCGGACACCATGTGGCAGTGCTCGGGAGAGCCGGGACTTCTGGGACGACCGCGGCGAAGAGATCGTCGAGGCGGCCGAACAGGAGCTGGAAGCCGATCTCCACGCACTGACGGCCGTTCTGGCCGACCGTTGGGGAGATCCGGCGACGGTCGAACTGTGGCCGGATCTCGGGTTCGACGACCCGGATCCCGAATCGGCGGCTCCGGAGCCGCTGGGCTTCCTGGGCAACGTCGCCGGCACCATGCGCGTGTGGTGGCTGCCGTCCGGCGGCCGTTGGTTCGCGCTGGCCATCGGCCAGGCCGATCCGGAGTTCCCGTTCGAGCTGCTGGCCGCCGTCGGTGAGGAGTCCTCGCTTCCGCGCTGAGCCGCGGCGCGCAGGGCCGCCGTTCCGGCGGGCCGCCAGGTGGCGGCAGGTGGCGGCCGGTGCCGGTGCGGGTGCGGGGGCCGTCAGTGGCCGGGGGCGGGGCGGTCGAGGGCGGCGACCTCGCGGACGGCGTCGGCGATGGCGCGGAAGTCCTTCTTCAGGATCGCGCCGTGGTTGCTGGGGACCTTCGCGCTGATCTCGATGTGCGGGTTGCGCTCGGTCACCGCGGGCAGGGCCGCGCGGATGATCTCCTGCTCCTCGCCCTTGCTGCCCAGGGACACCCCCGAGGCGACCACGTACCGGGTCGGGACGGTGACGGCGTCCAGCACCGGGCCCAGTGCGCCGGCGCTGCCGATCCTGCCGAGCTCGATGTTGCAGTCGGACATCTGCCGGTGGGTCATCCGCGGGGTCAGGCCGGTGGGGCGCATCAGCGCCATGAGCGGCGCCCACTGCCGGAACTGCCTGCGGATGCGCTGCTCCATCTCCTCGGTGAGCCAGTCGTAGGGCTGCGCGCCGTCGACCAGGACGGCGCCGATGGTGCGCCGCGGGTTGCGCGAGGCCTGGTGCGCGCCGAGGAACGCCCCGTAGGACCAGCCCACCAGCAGGGCCCGCTCGACGCCGCGGGCGGTGAGGACGGCGTCGATGTCCCGGACGGCGGCCTCGAAGGAGTAGTCCGCGGAGCGCTTCGACCGGCGGCCGCGGGCCCGCTCGTCGTAGGTGATGTGCCGGAACCGCGGGCCGAGTTCGGTGATGACGCGGCGCCAGTAGCTCTGGGTGGCGAACTGGCCGTTGAGGTAGAGCACGGGCAGGCCCGGGCCGCCGGTGTCGGTGACGGCGAGGGCGGTGTCGTCGACCGGCAGCATGCCGGTCCACGCGCTCGGACGGGTGGTGGGTGTCGCGTTGCCGGTCATGGTGTCCCCCTGGAACTGGATGGTGTCGGCCCGGGCGGGGCCGGGGTCAGAGGCTGCGGGCGGTGATGTCGCCGTGGGAGGTGGTGGCGCGGATGTCGAGCACGGTGGTGCCGTCGTTGCGCAGGGCGTTGGCGATGCGGCCGTGGCCGGTGCCGGCGTCCAGGGCGGCCGAGGCGCCGGCGGCGGCGCCGACGGTGATGCTCCCGGCCTGGGTGGTCAGCTCGACGGTGCCGCGCCGGGCCTCGGTGATCCGGATGTCGCCGCGGGTGGTGGCGATCCGGGCGGGCCCGGTGAGCCGGCCGACCTCGATGTCGCCGTCGACGGCGGTCAGGTCCAGGCTCGCGGCCTCGTCGACCTTGGTGGTGCGGTACGCGCCGTCGAAGGCGACGTCGCCGAGGCGGCCGACGACGCGCAGTTCGGCGGTGGCGGCCCTGCCCCGGACGGCGGAGCCGGCCGGCAGCTGGACGGTGACCTCCAGGGAGCCGGTGGGGCCCAGGAGCTGGTGGCCGGTCGCGGCGGTGGTGATCCGCAGGACGCCGTCGGCGAAGGCGACGTCGGTGCGCTCGGCGGCCTGGACGTCGCGGTTCTTGCCGGCCTCGGCGGGCCGGACCTCGACGGTGGTGTCGCCGCGCTCGGCGGCGATGAACCGGACGCGCCCGCCGGGGATGTCCAGGACGACGGTGATCGGGGCGGAGGTGTCGAACTTCTGCATGGTGCGCTCCTGGGTGGATGCGGGGGTGGGTGCGGGCTCGGGCCCGGTTCCGGGCCTGCCCCGTCGGTGTTTCCGACGTTGGAAACGCTACGTTGCTTTCAAGGTCTCGGCAACTAGTTCGTTGCGTCAAAACGGCGTTGCAGCAGGTGAATGAAGGGAAACTGTTGCAACAGATGTGTCGATGAATGCAACGGCGACCATTGCGACCATTGCAATGGGTGGAAGGTGAACGCTATGGTGGGGGCGACCGGTGACCCCACCGGTAAGCACGCCGCGAACCGTGCGGCGAACCGTGCCGCGAACCGTGCGGCGACGACCACCGAGGAGAACGCGATGCCCGGAGGCAGGCTCACCCAGCAGGAACGCCGACAGATCGCGCTGGGGCTGGCCGACAGCCTCCCCTACGCCGAGATCGCCCGGCGCCTGGAACGCCCCACCTCCACCGTCACCCGCGAGGTGATGCGCAACGGCGGCCCCCTCGCCTACCGCGCCGACCTCGCCCACCGCGCCACCGAACACCGCGCCCAGCGGCGCCGGCCCGCCACCCCCGGCGCACAGCAGTCCGGCCCGCAGCCCCACGGGCGCGACAGCGAGGCCGTGGCCGCCTACGAGGAACAGCTCACCACCGTCCTGATGGGCTCGGGCCTCAACCGGATGGGCGCCCGGGTGATCACCTGCCTGTCCACCACCGACGCGGGCAGCCTCACCGCCGCCGAACTCGCCCAGCGCCTGCAGGTCAGCCCGGCGTCCGTCTCCAAGGCGATCGCCTTCCTGGAGAGCCAGAGCCTGGTACGCCGCGAACGCGACGAACGCCGCCGCGACCGCTACATCGTCGACGACGAGCTCTACTACCAGGCCGTCATCGCCAGCGCCCGTGCCAACGACCGGGTCATCGAAGCCGCCCGCCAGGGCGTCACCGTCCTCGGCCCCGGGACCCCCGCCGCCGTCCGCCTGGAGAACATCGCCCGCTTCCTCGACTTCATCAGCGAGAGCATCGTGCGCGCCGCCGACCAGGCCCGCGAAGTCCTCCACACCAAGCCGGCCTCCACCGCGGGCAAGGAACCGGAGTAGGAAGCCGGAGTGGGAAGCCGGACCCGCCGACTTCCCGCTCCGGGGCCGTGAGGGGTCAGGCCGCCCGGCGCAGGGCGGCCTTCTCGATCGTCCGGATCCGCCGCCACGTGTACACCCACGCGTCGATGTCCCGCACCCCGCAGATCTGCAGGTAGTGCCGCACCTTCTCCATCTGCGGAAGCACCGAGGCGTTGAGCATGTCGGAGATCGTGCTGCGCCGCAGGACCTTGCCGTACGCCGTGTGCCGCTGCCGGTGCAGCCTCTCGCTGCGCTCCTCCAGCCGGCGCAGCGACGGCTCGCCGGCCCAGATCCTCACGTCCCCCAGGCCCGCGACGAACTCCTCCACGGTGGAGAACATCACCGGGTCGGGTTCCCCCGCGGCCGGGACCGGCACGCGCCAGTCGGGGGCGGGAAGCTCGTCGGGGACGTGCTGGGCGGCGGGGCGCTCGGCAGCGGTGCGCCGAGCGGCGGCACGGGCTTCCTCGGCCGCCGCTTCGCGGAGGAGCAGCAGGCGCTGCCGGGCGCGACTGCTCAGGTCCATGGCCTCCAGTAGCGCCTCCAGCATCTGTTCCGAGGGAAGAATCGCCCCTCGGAACAGGCTGCCCGTGGTGCTGACCGGCAGTCCGCTCTTCCGTGAGATCGAGCTCAGGGGCGGCTGACCCACCAGCAGGCGCTGTTCCGCCAGCTCGGCGAAGAGCCGCCTGCGGGCGGAAGGGCCCTCCGCGTGAGCCGGCGTGCTCATCGCCGCCCCCGGGCAGCCGTGCCGGAGGCCTCCACCGCCGCGGTGACGACGACGGTCACCAGCGCCTCGACGGCGTACCCAAGGACGATCAGGGCGATGACGCCGGCCAGGGCGACCGCGAGGAACGCCGCGGACAGCGCGGCGCGCCGGAGGTCGTGGCTCTCGGCGTACTGCGCGGGCGGCGGCATGCGCCGCACCGCGCATCGGAACTCGAACAGCACTGTGATCCCTCTCTGAACCCTCAACCCGGACGTGGGGATTGCCGTCCCCTGGGCCGCCCGGCGGGCGGCCGGGTCAGATCATGCGCGGGCCGTGAAGGCCCGCGCAAGTTCCTGCCGGTGGGCGCGACCGGCGTCAAAAGGAGACCTGGCGAGGGGATCTGACGGCTTCTCGGGACGGCTTCGGACACCGCCGCGCCGGCACCGGAGCCCGTGCGTCCGGGGCCGTCCGAAGCCGTCCGCGTACCTGCGGGCGCAGTCGCGGGATCGCGCCTGCTCAGGGCGATCGGGCGTCCGAAGCCGTCCGGGAGTGTCCGAAGTCGTCCGGCCCGCTTGGTCGGAGCCCCGCCGGCTGCCACAGTGCAACCCGAGAGCCCTTCCCCTCAACCCGGACGGTCTCCCCGGGCGGAGCGCTGTTGCCGCAGTCCCGCCGTGACGCGGATCACATCGAAGAAGGCCTGCCCCGTCAAGGGAGCAGGCCTTCTTTCCGTTCCCCGGGGGCAGCGGCTCAGGGGGCAGCGGGTCAGGGGGTGAGGACCAGGCGGCCGCGCAGGTGGCCCGCCTCCAGGCGGCGGTGGGCGTGGGCGGCGCGGGTCAGGGGGAGGGTGTCGGCGACCCGCAGGGTGAGGCGGCCGTCGGCGGCGAGGGCGCAGAGGCGGGCGAGGGCGGGGCCGTCGGCGGTGATCCACACGTTGGCGACCCGGATGCCGCGCAGGGCCGCCGGGGCGCTGCCGGCCGCGACCGCGACGAAGGCGCCGCGACCGCGCACCGCGCCCAGCGCCCGCACGCCCAGCAGGGCGGCGTCGATCGCGCCGTCGACCCCGCCGGGCACCGACTACCGTACGGCGGCGGCCGCATCGGGCGCCGTGCGCGGCACGAACCACTCGGCGCCCAGCCCGCGCACCAGCCGCTCGTCGCCCTCCCCGGCCAGTGCGACCACCCGCAGGCCGCGCAGGACGGCCAGTTCGACGGCGAAGCCGCCGACCGCGCCCGCGGCGCCGGTGACCAGGACGGTGGAGCCGGCCGGAAGGTCGAGCAGGTCCAGGGCCTGCAGCGCGGTCAGGCCGTTCAGCGGCAGCGTCGCGGCCTGCGCGAGGGTGGCGCCCGCCGGGGCGGGCGCCAGGGTGTCCGCGTCCAGGACGACCTGGTCGGCGTAGGTGCCGAGGTCGGTGTCCAGGCGGTCGCGCAGGCCCACCACCGGCTGCCCGAGGGCGAATCGCGTCACGCCGGGGCCGACGGCGTCCACCGTCCCGGCCACGTCCCAGCCGATGCCGGTCACCGCCCGGGGCGCCATCAGCCCGGCCCCGGCGAGCACCCCGGAACGGGTGACCGCGTCCACCGGGTTGACCCCGGCCGCCGCCACCCGCACCCGCACCTGCCCGCGGCCCGGCTGCGGCAGCGCCACCTCCACCAGCTCCAGCACCTCGGGACCACCGAACTCCCGCACCACCACGGCACGCATCGCACCCACACCCCTCACGCCTCGGCTCGCGCCATCGGCTCACGCATCGGCAACTCCACCCAACCTAAGGAGAGTTACTCTCCATGGGGAAGGACGCACCCGAAGGTGCGTACCGTACGGAAAGGAGAGTGGGCCGGTGCCCACCACGACCGCCGCCCAGCGCCGCGCCGCCGAGGCCGCCGACTACGACGCCTACCTCGCCGCGTGCCCGGCCCGCCAACTCCTCGACCGGATCGGCGACAAGTGGGCCAGCCTCGTCGTCAACGCCCTCGCCGACGGACCGCTGCGCTACAGCGGTTTGCGCCGGCGCCTGGCCGGGGTGAGCGAGAAGATGCTCACCCAGACCCTGCGCGCCCTGGAACGCGACGGCCTGGTCGTGCGCACCGTCACCGCCGGGGTGCCGGTCCGCGTCGACTACGCGCTCACCGCGCTCGGGCGCGACCTGCTGCCGCTCATGCGGCAGATCAAGGCCTGGGCCGAGTCCCACATGCCGCAGGTGCTCGCGGCGCGCGCCGCGTACGACGACGGGCGCCGGGCGCCGGGATGACCCGAACGCCGCCCCCGGCCGGGCGGGCCGACGGGCCGGGTGGGCCGGGTGGGCCAACCGGCCGGTGGGGGAGGCGGACCGGGGCGCAACCTCCGGTGGGCCGGCTCGTTGGGCCGTACAGGTCGGACCGACCGACCGACCGACCGACCGGCCGGGGCGGGAGCGCGCCGCCCCCGGCCCTGACGGATGGGGATGTCATGACCGACACCGACACCGCCGCGGGCTCCGCGGTCCGCAGCGGCAGCCCGGACTCCGCGGTGGACCGGGTGGCCGACTTCTACGGCGCCTACGTCGACGCCGTCTCCGACGGCACCGACGACCTGGGCGACCAACTGCGCTCCCACTACCTCACCGAGGACTTCCGTCAGCGGCTGGCGGCCTGGGAGGAGGCCAACCATGCCGACGGCGTGCTGCGCGCCCAGGACGTGCCCACCCGCTGGGAGGTGCGCCACCACGACTCGGGCGCCGGGCACCTGTTCACCACCGTCACCCTGACCTGGGGCACCGGCCCCGACGCCGGGCACACCCGGCTGGCGGTGCAGAGCGACCTGAGTACCAGGCTGATCTCGGACATCGAGGAGGGCTGACCGGGCCCGCCGGACGCCCGCCCCGGCCGCTGTCACGCCAGGGCGGCGGCCAGGCGCTCGGGCAGGGTGGCGTACGGGCGGCAGTCGACCACGGGCAGCGCGTGGGCGCGGGCCTGGTCGGCGAGCCAGGTGCTGTAGCGGGCGCTGACGGCGGCGCGCTCGGGCTGCGGGCCCGAACCGGGCTCGCGGTCGGCGTAGTTGGCGCCGATGCGCCGCGGGTCGTCCTCGTGCAGGAAGACCGCGCGCACGCGCCGGCCCTGCCCGGCGGCCTCGGCGGCGGCGCGGGCGGCGGCGGCCGGGGTGAGGTAGTCGCCCTCCACGATCGCGGGCACGTCCACGGTGAGCCGGTTGCGCACGACGCCCAGCAGCGCGTCGTCCAGGGCGCGGGCGGTGGCGATCTGGAGCTCCAGGACGCGGTCGGCGGGCAGTGCGTCGGGGTCGGGCACGGTGGCGAAGTGGTGCAGGCCGGGGTGGCCGGCGGGGGTCGTGGCGGCCTGGAGGGCGGCAACGACGTCGTCGAACTCGACCACGAACGCGCCGTGCCGGGCGGACAGGCGGGCGGCGGCGCGGCTCTTGCCGATGCCGGACGCGCCGCCGATCAGCAGGACGTCCCACGGGCTTTCGTCGGTATGCATACCGGCACGGTAAGCGGTCCGGGGTGCGGGTGGGCTCCGTGGGGTGGGGGAGGCGGCCCGGCGGGCGCCTCCCGGCCCGGCCCCCGGCGCCCGGCAGCCGGCCCCGGCCCGGTCCGTGGTCCGCCGCCCGTGCAACCCCGCTGCGGGCGGCGGCAGCGGCGAAGGCGGCGGCAGCGGTCGGGTCAGGCCTGGTCGCGGGCGGCGGAGCGGCGCACCGCCCAGGGCAGGACGAACCACAGCACAGCGAAGACCAGCGCGATGGTGCAGGTGATCGGCACCGCCGGCGCGGTGCCGAGGACGACGTCGAGGACCAGCAGCACGGCGCCGGTCAGCGCCGAGGCGAGCAGCAGCAGGCCCACCTGGGCGATGCGGACGGAGACGGTGACGATCCGCTGCTTGCCGGGGTGGTGGTACAGGCCGCGGTGCAGGGCGACGGGAGTGGCCAGGACGGCCGCGGCGATGACCGACAGCAGCAGGGTGATGACGTAGATGTCCTGCTGGGCGTCGGTGAGCTGGGTGAAGCGCGGGGTGAAGGCGACGCCGAGCAGGAAGGCGAAGACGATCTGCACCCCGGTCTGGAGCACCCGCAGTTCCTGGAGCATCTCCACCAGGCGCCGGTCGGCCCGCACCTCGGGGTTCTCCCAGCCGGGCGGGGGAGCGGGGGAGGGCCGGTGGTCGGGCGTCGGGGCATCCGGTGGGGGAGGGGCGCTGGCCATGGGTCAGCTTCTCACGGCCCGTCGTCAACGCCCCGCTCCGTACGGCCCGCGTCCCCGGTGCCCCCGGCGCGGCTTCCGCCGGTGCGGCTTCCACCCGGGCCTCCGGTGCCGTCCAGGCGGTGCTGCCAGGCGGTGAGCAGGCCCTGCAGGGCGGCGGCCTCCTCGGTGCTCAGGTGCGCCAGCAGGCGGTGCTCGTTGCGCAGGTGGGCGGTGAACGCCTCGTCGAACAGGCGCCGGCCGGCGTCGGTGAGGGCGACCACGCGCCCGCGCCGGTCGTCCACGGCGGGGCGGCGGGTGACCAGCCCGGCGCGCTCCAGCCGGTCGATCCGCTTGGTCATCGCGCCGGTGGTCACCATCGTGTGCGCGGCCAGCTCGCCCGGGGCCCGCTCGTACGGGGCGCCGGCGCGGCGCAGCGCGGCGAGCACGTCGAACTCGCCCTCGCCCAGGCCGTAGCGCTGGTAGACGAGGGTCAGCTCGGCGGTCAGGCGGGCGGCGAGGCGGTGCAGGCGCCCGATGACGGCCAGCGGGGAGACGTCGAGGTCGGGGCGCTCGCGCCGCCATGCGGCCTGGATCTGGGCGACGTGGTCCGGGGACCGCTCCTCGTACCGGTCCTCGTGCCGGTCCTCGTGCCGCTCTTCGTGCCGGTCCTCGTGCTGGTCGGGCTCCATGGACACCACCCTACGCCAGTAGCTTCCCAGGAAGCTATATTGCCTTCCATGGAAGCCACCAAACGCTGGGTGCTGCTCACCGCCCTCGCCCCCGTCGCCTGGGGCGCCAACTACTGGGTCACCCACGCCCACCTGCCCGCCGACCGCCCCCTGTGGGGCGCCGCCCTGCGCGCCCTGCCCGCCGGACTGCTGCTGCTCGCCCTCGCCCGCCGCCGCCCGCACGGCGCCTGGTGGTGGCGCAGCGCCCTGCTCGGCCTGCTCAACACCGCCGCGTTCTTCGTCCTGCTCTACCTCGCCTCCCAACTGCTGCCCACCAGCGCCGCCGCCACCCTCATGGCCGCCTCCCCGCTGGCCCTGCTGCTCACCGCCTGGGCGCTGGCCGGGCAGCGGCCGCGCCGCGCGCACCTGGCGGGATCGGCGGTGGGCCTGGCCGGGGTCGCCCTCGCACTGGCCGGAACGGGGGAGGGGATCGGCTGGGCCGGGCTGGCGGCCTCCGCGGCCGCGATGCTCGTCTCCTCCGTCGGCTACGTGCTGGCCGCCCGCTGGCGCGAGGGCGCCGACCCGCTCACCGCCACCGCCTGGCAGCTGACCGCCGGCGGCCTGGTGCTGCTGCCGCTCGCCGCCGCCGCCGAGGGCCCGCCCCCGCCGGCGGACGGGCCCACCCTGCTCGCCTTCGGCTACACGACCGTGGTCGCCACCGCGCTCGCCTTCACCTGCTGGTTCGCCGGGCTGCGCCACCTGCCGGCCGGCACGGTGGGCCTGCTCGGACTGCTCAACCCGCTCACCGGCGTGCTGCTGGGCACCGCGCTGGACGGCGACCCCTTCGGGGTGCGCCAGGGCGCGGGACTGGCGCTGGTGGTCGCCGGCATCCTGCTCGGACGCCCGCGCGCCGGCGCCGCCGAGCCCGCACCGGCCGCCGAGCCTCCCGCCGAGCCCGAGCCCGAGCCCGAGCCCGAGCCCGGCCCCGCCGCCCGCTTGCCTTCCGGTCGGGGCGCGTGATCCGATGGCGCGAGCATCGCGTGCCGGTGACGGACTGCGTCAGGCATGGAGGTGCGGAACCGAAGGGACCGCCACCCGTGGCCTCCCCCTCCACCGGCCGTACGGCCGCCCTCAGCCTGCAACTCTCCCGCGCGCACCAGGACTTGCGCCGCCGCCTCGCCGACCTGCGCACCAATCTCGGCCGGCCCCGCCGCCCGGACGGCGACGGCAGCGAACTCCTCACCCACTGCCTGGCCTTCTGCACCGCCCTGACCAACCACCACCAGGGCGAGGACACCGGCCTGTTCGCCCAACTCCTGCGCGAGCGCCCCGACCTGGCACCGACCATCGGCAAACTCGTCGAGGACCACGGCTTCATCACCCACATCCTCGCCCGGGTGCGCCACCTCGCCGACCGGGCCGCCGGGCAGTCCGACGCCGTCGTCCAGGGCGCCACCGGCGCCGACCTGGAGGCGATCGGACGCGAACTCGACGGACTCGCCGCCATCATGGACTCCCACTTCGGCTACGAGGAACGGGCCATCGGCGCCGCCCTGGACGCCGGGGTGCGCGACGACGGCTGGTCGGAGCCGGTGCTGCGCTTCCGGGCGCCGTAGGACCCGGCACCGTAAAACCCGTCGCACCGGCCGGCCCGCCTTCCCTACACTCGCCACGCGGCCGCGCCCCGACGCGCGGCCCGCCGCGACAACGTGACAACCGCGGCGACCGCGACGACGAACGGGACGAGAGAGGGGGCGGGCGGCCATGCCGAAGCAGAGCGCCGCCGCCCCCTCTCCCGCGTCGCGGTACGAGGTGATCCTGGTGTCCCTGGCCTCCCGGTGCCCGCTGCGCGGCCGGCACCGGAGCAGTGCTGCCACCGTCTGACACCGGCCTGTCCGGCCGTCGTCCCATTCCGTGGTCATGAATCCGACGATCCGTCGGCACTGCTGGAATCGCGCGCCCACCCCACGAGCGGAACCGCCTCGAAAGGCACCCGGGCCATGCGCACCCACACCACCACCCGCAGCACCACCACCCGCAGCACCACCGGCACCACCGCCGCCGCGACCGCCGGTATCGCCGCCGTCCGCAACCTCGGCATCCTCGCCCACGTCGACGCCGGCAAGACCACCGTCACCGAGCGGATCCTCTACCTCACCGGCACCACCCACAAGCGCGGCGAGGTCCACGACGGCACCACCGTCACCGACTTCGACCCCCAGGAGCGCGACCGCGGCATCACCATCTTCGCCGCCGCCGTCAGCTGCGCCTGGGCCGGGCACCGGATCAACCTCATCGACACCCCCGGCCACGTCGACTTCGCCGACGAGGTCGAGCGCTCCCTGCGGGTGCTCGACGGCGCGGTGGCGGTGTTCGACGCGGTCGCCGGCGTCGAGCCGCAGAGCGAGTCGGTGTGGCGCCAGGCCGAACGCCACGGCGTGCCGCGCATCGCCTTCGTCAACAAGCTCGACCGCGCCGGCGCCGACCTGGACGCCGCCGTCGCCGCCATCCGCGAACGCCTGCATCCGCGCCCGCTGGCCGTCCACGTGCCCATCGGCGCCGAGGAGTCGTTCACCGGCGTCGTCGACCTGATCGGCCTGCGCGCCCTCACCTGGGACGACGACGGCACCCTGCACGAAGGCCCGGTCCCGGCCGGCCTCGAAGCCGTGGCGGCCGAGCGCCGCCGCGCCCTGGAGGAGGCGGTGGCCGAACTGCACCCCGAAGCCCTGGAGGAGTTCTGTGCCCGCGCCACCCTGGGCGCCGACACCCTCACCGCGGCCCTGCGCGACCTCACCCGCACCGGCGAGGTGGTCGTGGTGCTGTGCGGCTCCGCCTACCGCAACCGCGGCATCGAACCGCTCCTGGACGCCGCCGTCGCCTACCTGCCCTCCCCGCTCGACGTCCCGCCCACCCGCTCCGCCGACCGCGCCCAGCAGCGCGACCCCGACCCCGAACAGCCCCTGACCGCCCTGGCGTTCAAGGTCACCTCCGCCCCGACCGGGCGCCTGACCCACCTGCGCCTGTACGCCGGAACCCTCCACAAGGGAGCCACCGTGCTCGACACCGCCACCGGCCGCCGCGAGCGCGTCGCCCGCATCCTCACCGTCCTGGCCGACCGCCACACCGAGACCGACAGCGCCCGCGCCGGCGACATCGTCGCCGTCGTCGGCCCCAAGCACACCCGCGTCGGCGCCACCCTGTGCGACGCCGACCACCCCATCGTCCTGGAGGCCCCCGTGAGCGCCGAACCGGTCGTCACCGTCGCCGTCGAGGCCCGCCGCGCCGCCGACACCGACAGACTCGCCGCCGCCCTCGCCCGCCTGGCCGAGGAGGACCCCTCGCTGCGCGTGGCCACCGACCCGGAGACCGGCCAGCGCACCCTGTCCGGCCTGGGCGAACTGCACCTGGAGGTCGCGGTGGAGAAGGTCCGGCGCGAGGCCGGCGTCGAAGCGGTCGTCGGGCGCCCGCGCGTCGCGCTGCGCGAGGCCCTCACCGAGGGCGTCACCGGCTTCACCTACCGGCACGCCAAACAGGACGGCGGCGCCGGGCAGTTCGCCCACCTCGTCCTCGACGTCCACCCCCTGCCGGCGGGCACCGAGGGGGAGTTCGCGTTCACCTCCACCGTCACCGGCGGCCGGGTGCCGCGCGAGTACGTGCAGGCCGTCGAGGCCGGCTGCCGAGACGCCCTGGCCGAGGGCCCGCTCGGCGGGCACCCGGTCACCGGCGTCGCCGTCACCCTCACCGACGGGGCCACCCACCCCAAGGACTCCTCCGAGCTCGCCTTCCGCACCGCCGCCCGCCTCGGCCTGCGCGAGGCCCTGCGCGCCTCGCGGATGCACCTGCTGGAACCGCTCGCCGAAGTGAGCGTCACCGTGCCCGAGGACGCCCTCGGGACCGTCCTGGGCGACCTCGCCGCCCGCCGCGGCCACGTCCGCTCCACCGAACCCGGCCACGGCGCCACCGCCCGGGTCGGCGCGCTGGTGCCGCTGGCCGAACTGTTCGGCTACGCGGGCCGCCTGCGCGGCCGCACCCAGGGCCGCGGCACCTTCACCACCCGCCCGGCCGGCTACGCCCCCGCGCCCACGCCGGCCGGCTGAGCGGCACGGACCGGCTGAGCGGCGCCGGCCGGCTGTGCGGCGTCGCCCGGCCCTCCCCGTACCGGGAGGGCCGGGCGGCGTCCGCTACAGCGCCCCGGCGTCGGCCGCCGCCCACGCCGACGGGTACAGCGGACGCCAGCCCAGCTCCCGGCGCGCCGCCGCCGTGGACACCTGTCCCTCCCACGGGTCGAACGGGTCGAACGGCTCGTCCGGTGAACTGCCGGGGTGCGTCCGACCGTTGAGCGCGTACAGGTCCCAGGCCGTCAGCGGCGCGTCGTCGCCGACGTTGTACGTGCGCCCCTCGACGCCGGGCGTCACCACCGCGCGCCACAGCGCCCGCGCCACGTCCGCGTGGTGCACCACCGCCAGGCGCTGGTGCGCGGGCCAGTTCGCCGCCCAGTGCAGCGACTGCGCCAGGTGCGGATCGCCCTGCCCGTACACGAACGCCAACCGGGCCACCACCAGCGGCAGTTCGGCCCCCAGCGCGCGCAGCCCCGCCTCGGCCTGCGCCTTTGAGGCCGCGTACACCCCCCATGCCGGATCCGGTGCGAGCCGGTCGCCCTCCACGGCGGGGCGCCCCAGCCCCCGCCCGTACACCAGGTTCGTACTGGTGTGGACGAACCGCCGCACCCCGGCCTTCGCCGCCTCCCGCCCCAGGGCGACGGCCGCGTCCCGGTTGACCGCCCACGCCGCCTCGTCCGGCACCCCGCGCAGCGCCGCCGCCACGTTCAGCACCACCTCGGCGCCCTCCAGCGCCCGCGCCCGGTCCGCCTCCTCGCAGAGGTCGCCGACCACCACCTCCACCCCGTCCAGGGCCCGCGCCTTCGCGGCGTCCCGCACCAGCACCCGCACCGAGGACCCGTCCGCCTCCGCCCACCGCACCAGCCGCGGCACCAGCCTGCTGCCCACCGAACCCGTCGCGCCCGTCACCAGGATCGTCGCCATCGTCCGCCTCCTCCAGGAGAGTTGATCACCTTCGACACCCACCACCCTGCCCGCGCCCCGAGCGGTGCGGCAGAGACCTCCCGATCCAGGGACCGCCGATCCCTGGCTGGGGGCCCTGGCGCTCGCACGGCCCCGGGCGCCCCCGGCCCGCGCGCCACCGGCCCCGGGCGCAGGGCCGGCCGGGGCCGGGGGAAAAGCGGTCGCGCTCCCGGCGGGCGCGCCGTAGCGTGCGCGCGTGGACGACGAGAATCCGAAGGAAGTGGTCCGGCGCGGGTACGACGTGCTGTCGGAGCACTACGAGCGGGCATTCGGCAGCGGGACGAAGTACGGACCGTGGATCGAGGAGTTGCTCGGCCGGCTCCCCGGGGCCGCAACCGTCCTGGACCTCGGGTGCGGCACCGGGGTTCCCGTGGCCCGGTCCCTGGTCGCGGCGGGTCACCGGGTGACGGGGGTCGACATCAGCGAGGTCCAGATCCGCAGGGCCCGGCAGCTCGTGCCGGGCGCCGACTTCATCCGCGCCGATGCCACGACCGTGGAGCTTCCCCGGGGCCGCTTCGACGCCGTCGTCTGCCTGTACGCCCTGATCCATGTGCCGGTGGAGGAACAGCCGGCCCTGCTGGAGCGGATCGCCCACTGGTTGCGGCCGGGAGGCTGGTTCCTGAGCACCACCGGGCACCGGGCCTGGACCGGGACCGACGAGAACTGGCTCGGCGGCGGGGCCGCGATGTGGTGGAGCCACGCCGACGCCGCCACCAACCGCGGGTGGCTCGTGAGCGCCGGCTTCGACGTGGTCCACGAGGAGTTCGTGCCCGAGGGCGACAGCGGCCACGTCCTGTTCCGGGCCCGGCGCCGCGGACACCCACCGCACGCCGACGGGTGACGGCGTCCGTGAGCGGGGGACCGCCGGTCCCTGGTGGCGGCGGGCTCCGGCGGGCCATGCTGGGGGCATGATCGACCGCGCGGCACTGGCCGACTTCCTCACCCGTACCCGGGCCCGGCTCGCCCCCGCCGACCTGGGGCTGCCGCCCGGGGTCCGGCGGCGCACACCGGGGCTGCGCCGGGAGGAGGTGGCGCAGGTGGCGGGGCTGTCGGTGGACTACTACGCGCGCCTGGAGCAGCGGCGCGGCCCGCAGCCCTCGCCGCAGCTGCTCGCGGCGCTGGCGCGGGCGCTGCGGCTGAGCGAGGACGAGCGCGACCACCTGTTCCGCCTCGCCGGGCACGAGCCGCCGCGTCGGCACGGGCCGCTCGGGCACGTGCGGCCGGGGCTGCTGCTGATCCTGGACCGGCTGCACGACACGCCCGCCCAGGTCGTCTCCGACCTCGGCGACGTCCTCGCGCAGAACCCGATGGCCACCGCCGTCTTCGGCGACGTCACCGTCCTGGCGCCCGAGCGGCGCAACCTGCTGCTGCGCTGGTTCACCGAACCGGGCGTCCGGGCGCTGTTCCCGCCCGAGGACCACGAGGACCTCGCCCGCGCCCACGTCGCCTCCCTGCGCGCCGCCCGCACCGCCCGCCCCGGGGACCGGCGCGCCGCCGAACTGCTGGAGCAACTCCTCGCCAGTGGTGAGGAGTTCACCTCCTGCTGGGAGCGCCACGAGGTCGCCCGGAGGCGCAGCGGCCGCAAGCGGGTGCTGCACCCGGTGGTGGGGCCGCTGGAGCTGGAGTGCGAGGTGCTGGCCGCCGGCGGCGAAGACCAGCTGCTGCTGGTGCACACCGCCGCGCCGGGCGGCGAGTCGGCCTCCCGTCTGGAGCTGCTGCGCGTCGTCGGCGCTCCGGCGCCCGCCTGACCGCGCCCGCCTGACCGCGCCCGGGCCGCCGGGGCGGGGCCGCCGGGGTGGGGCCGCCGGGACCCGCTGCGGCGCGATCCGGGGCGGGGCCCGTAGGCTGGGCCGGGCCGTCGACGGTACAGACCGTCACCAGTAGGGCGGAACACGACAGAAACGGGCAGGCAGGGGCACATGCAGTTCGACGACCAGGGCGACCTCGACACCTCGCAGGTGGACGACCGGCGCGGCATCCCGGGCGGGAAGATCGCCATCGGGGGCGGGGCCGTGGGCCTGATCGCGGTGCTGTTCGCCGTCGTCCTCGGGGTCGACCCGCAGCTGCTGGGCCTGTCCTCCGGCTCCGGCTCCTCCTCCAACTCCTCCGGCGTGCGCACCGCCGGCGAGGCGCAGCAGGCCTGCAAGACCGGGGCGGACGCCAACAAGCGCCAGGACTGCCGGATCGTGGCGGTCACCAACAGCCTCCAGGAGTTCTGGCGCACCGAGCTGCCGCGCGCCGCCAAGGTCCCGTACAAGAACGCCGAGACGGTGCTGTTCACCGGCCAGGTCTCCACCGCCTGCGGGGCGGCGACCTCGGCGGTGGGCCCGTTCTACTGCCCCGGCGACAAGAAGGCCTACGTCGACCTGGGCTTCTTCAACGAGCTGTCCGCCCGCTTCGGCGCCAAGGGCGGCCCGTTCGCCGAGTCCTACGTCGTCGCCCACGAGTACGGCCACCACATCCAGAACCTCACCGGCGCCATGCAGAAGGTCGGCAACGACCGCCAGGGTGCCACCAGCGGCTCGGTGCGCCTGGAGCTGCAGGCCGACTGCTACGCCGGGGTGTGGGCGCACCACGCGACGACCACCCCGCAGCCCTCCACCGGCCGTCCGCTGATCGCCTCGCTCACCGACCAGGACATCGCCCAGGGCCTGGACGCGGCGGCGGCGGTCGGCGACGACCGGATCCAGCAGCAGGCCACTGGGCGGATCAACCCGGAGGCCTGGACGCACGGTTCCGCCGAGCAGCGCAAGGCCTGGTTCACCACCGGCTACCGCAGCGGCGACCCCGCCCAGTGCGACACCTTCTCGGCCGCGAAGCTGTAGCGGCGCCGAACCGGGGGCCGGCTGTCAGAAGCCGCCGTCCGCCTGCCGCCCGCCGCCCGCTGTCCGACCGCCGCCCGCCCAGTCCCAGCCCGCGATCGCCTCGCGCAGCAGCCGGGCGCCGGCGGGCAGGCGGGCCCGCGCGTCCCAGAACAGGGTCAGGGAGCGCCGGCAGTCGGGGCTGTCGACGCCGACCCACACCAGCGGCAGGCGGGTGGCGGTGCGCCGGGCGACGGCGGGCACCAGGCCGATGCCCAGGCCCGCGCTGATCAGTTCGGCGATGGCGCCGGCCTCGTCGCTCTCGCAGACGATCCGCGGCACCAGCCCGCGGGCGGCGAACAGCCGGTCCAGCAGGCGGCGTTGCCAGTGGCCGGGGCGGGCGGCGATGAACGGGCGTTCGGCGAGCTCCTCGACGCCCACCGAGGTGCGGCCGGCCAGCGGGTCGCCCACCGGGACGGCCAGCCCCACCTCCTCGTCCAGCAGCGGCACCGACTCCAGGCCCTCGGCGGCGACGGGCTGGGAGAAGACGGCGAGGTCGACGTCCTGGGCCCGCAGCCGCCGCGCCGCCTCCTGCGCGGACAGCTGGTGCAGCTCGATCTCCACCCCCGGGTGGCCGCGCTTGAACGCCGCCAGCGGTCCGCTGAAGGCCAGGAACGTCTCCGAGGCCAGGCGCACCGTGCCCAGCCCCTGTCCGGCGGCCTCCGCCACCGCCCGTCGGCCCGCCTCCAGTTCACCGAGCGAACGCTCCGCGTAGCCGCGGAACAGGTGCCCGGCCGCGTTCAGCCGCAGCCGCCCGCCCCGCTCGAACAGCGGGGTGCCCAGCTCGGCCTCCAGCCGGGCGATGGAGCGGCTCAACGACGGCTGGGCGACGCGCAGTTCCTCGGCGGCCCGGCTCAGGTGCTCCAGCCGCGCCACCGCCAGGAACTGCGCGAGCGTGTTCAGGTCCACCGACGCCCCCCATGCCCGAGGCGTCATAACGCCATAGCAATATTGATCTTAGACAGGATAACCGGACGGTCATAGCGTCATGGGCGGGGCCGCGCACCGGCACACAGCGCGGCCCGGCAACGGTTCGAGGAAGGACGCCCATGGCCATCGCCGCCGACAGGACCCCACCGGAGCCGAAGGCCCGGTCCGCCGCGGGGGAGCGGACCGGGCCCGCCGGACGGACCCTGCGCGCCCTGGCCGCCGCCCACACCGCCGCCGTCTTCGGCCAGCCCGTCTTCGCCGGCGTCTACCTCAGCGGCGACTACGACGCCCTCAGCTGGCACGCCGCCGGCGCCAACGTCGTCACCTCCCTCGGCTACCTCCAGCTGATCGCCGCCCTCGTGGTGTGGATCCGGCTGCGCCGCGGCTGGCCGGCGGCCGCCACCCTCGCCGTCGTCGCGGCCGAGACCGTCCAGTACTTCGCCGGACTCGACGGCGCCCTGTGGCTGCACCTGCCCCTGGGTGTGGCCACCATCGCCGCCACCGTCGTCCTCACCATCGCCCTGTGGCGCACCCCGCTGCCCGCGCGCCGCCCCGCCCGCCGTCCCGCCCGCCGGGAGGACGACCGTGACTGAACCCCGCCCCGGCCGCCCGCTCGACATGACCCGCCGTCAGATCCTCGGCATCGGCGGCGCGTTCGGCCTCCTCGCCACCGCCGGCCTCGCCACCGCCGCCACCCTCGCCCGCCGCCCCGCCACCACCGGCGCCCAGCTGCGCAGCGCCGCCGCCCTGCCACCCCCCTACCAGGTGCCGCTGCCGCTGCCCGCCGCCGCCAAGCCCCTGTCCACCGACGGCGGAGCCGACCGCTACGAGATCGTCCAGCGCGAGACCGACGCCGAGATCCTGCCCGGCCTCACCACCCGGCTGTGGACGTACGGCGGCACCTTCCCCGGCCCCACCATCGAGGCCCGCCGCGGCCGGCCCGTCACCGTCACCCACCGCAACGAACTGCCGGTGCCCACCGTCGTCCACCTCCACGGCGGGCACACCCCCGCCGACTCCGACGGCTACCCCACCGACCTCGTCCTGCCCGCCGGCTGGCCCGAGACCCCCCACGTCATGCCCGGCATGCAGGGCGCGGACGGCATGCCGGGCATGGGCGGCGCCATGACCGACCCCCGCGCCGTCACCAGCCGCCGCACACGCGACTACACCTTCCCCAACGACCAGCGCCCCACCCTGCTCTGGTACCACGACCACCGCATGGACTTCACCGCCCCCGCCCTCTGGCGCGGCCTCGCGGGCCTGCACATCGTGCGCGACGACGCCGAGGACGCCCTCGGCCTGCCCGCCGGCCCCCGCGAGATCCCCCTCATGATCACCGACCGCGCCTTCGCCGCCGACGGCGCCCTGACCTACCCCTCCCTCGACCCCACCCTGCGCGAGCGCCCCGGCGTCACCGAACCCCACCTCGCCGGCGTCCTCGGCGACGTCGTCCTCGTCAACGGCGCCCCCTGGCCCGTCCACGAGACCGACGCCGCCCGCCACCGCCTGCGCCTGCTCAACGCCTCCAACGCCCGCCACTACGAGATCGAGGCCCGCACCGAGGACGGCCGCCGCCTCGACCTCGTCCAGATCGGCGCCGACCAGGGCCTGCTCGCCACCCCCGTCACCCACCACTCCCTGCCCCTGGCCCCCGCCGAACGCCACGACCTCGTCGTCGACTTCGCCGCCGCCCCCGTCGGCTCCCTGGTCCGCCTCGTCAACCGCCTCGGCACCGGCCGTACCCGCGACATCATGGCCTTCCGCATCACCCGCCGCCCCGCCGCCGACGACAGCCGCATCCCACCCGTCCTGTCGACCGACCTGCCCGACTGGCACCGCCAGGACGCCGTGCGCACCCGCGACTTCGCCTTCCGCGCCGGCCGCATGAACGGCGGCCACGGCTGGCTGATCGGCGGCCGCCCCTTCGACCCCGCCCGCACCGACGTCACCGTCCCCCTCGGCGACACCGAGATCTGGCGCCTGATCGCCGACGTCCACCACCCCGTCCACCTCCACCTGGTGGGCTTCCGCATCCTCACCCGCGGCGGCAGGCCCCCGCTGCCCCACGACGCCGGCCTCAAGGACACCGTCTCGCTGCGCCCGGGGGAGTCCGCGGAGATCATCACCCGCTTCGACGGCTACCGCGGCCGCTACCTCTTCCACTGCCACAACGCCGAGCACGAGGACATGGGGATGATGGCCAACCTGGAAGTCGTCTGACGGGCCGTCCCGGGCCCGCTCGCCCGAAGGCGTCCGGCCCGCGCGCCTTGACCTGCCCATTGCGCGGGCCGCACCCACCGGGCGCACGGGCGGGTGCCGGGGCGCGCGGGGCGCGCGGCGGGGCCGGTCGGGGCCGGTCGGGACACGGCGGGCGCAACCAGAATGCGGCCTTCCGTCCGGTTCGGGGTGAAGTGCCGGACCTTCACCGCTCTCCCACCGGATGATCACTCTGCTGCCGTGATCCCGACCCCCGCCGTACGGGGCGGTCCACTCCAATTCCCTTCGCACACCCCCGAGCTGCGAAAGGCCACCACGCCGATGACCCGCCCCGCCGACCACCCCACGCCCGACCGGATGCTGCGCGAGGCCGCCGCCCGCCTGGACCGGCGCCGCTTCCTGACCGTCACCTCGGCCGCCGCCGCGCTCGCCTTCGGCGTCAACCTGCCCTCCGCGCACGCCGCCGACAACGAGATCGCCCCGCGCGCCATCGGCGACAACCCCTTCACCCTCGGCGTGGCCTCCGGCGACGCCACCCCCGAGGCCGTCGTGCTGTGGACCCGCCTGGCCCCGCGCCCCCTGGAGCCCGGCGCCGGCCTGCCGCCCACCGGCTCGGTCAAGGTCGCCTGGGAGATCGCCCGCGACGAGAAGTTCCGCCGCGTCGAGCGCCGCGGCACCGCCCGTGCCCACGCCGAGTTCAACTACGCCCTCCACGTCGACGTCGACGACCTCGACGCCGGACGCGAGTACTGGTACCGCTTCACCGTCGGCTCCTGGTCCAGCCCCGTCGGCCGCACCCGCACCGCCCCGCCGCGCGGCAGGAAGCTCGACAGCGCCCGCATCGCCCTCGTCTCCTGCCAGGCCTACGAGGACGGCTACTTCACCGCCTACCGCCACCTCGCGAACGAGGACCTGGACGCCGTCTTCCACGTCGGCGACTACATCTACGAATACGGCATCGACGCCGCCGGCGGCGACCGCAAGTACACCGACCGCACCCTCGCGGCCCACTTCAACCACGAGACCACCACCCTGGAGGACTACCGGCTGCGCTACTCCCTCTACAAGAACGACCCCGACCTCCAGGCCGCGCACGCCGCCCACCCCTGGTACGTCACCTGGGACGACCACGAGGTGGAGAACAACTACGCCGCCGGCATCCCGGAGAAGAACCAGGACCCGGCCCCCTTCGTCGCCCGCCGCGCCGCCGCCTACCGCGCCTACTGGGAGAACCAGCCGCTGCGCATGCCCCAGCCGCACGGCACCGAGCTGACCCTCTACCGGCGCGTCCACTTCGGCCAGCTCGCCCAGTTCGACATCCTCGACACCCGCCAGTATCGCGACGACCAGGCCAACGGCGACGGCTGGCAGTACCCCACCCCGGAGTCCGACGCCGCCGGGCGCACCCTGATGGGCGCCACCCAGGAACGCTGGTTCGCCGAGGGCCTGCGCCGCTCCAGGGCCACCTGGAACGTCGTGCCCCAGCAGGTCGTCTTCTCCCGCCGCAAGAACACCACCGCCGAGCGCTCCAAGCTCTCCATGGACGCCTGGGACGGCTACCCGGCCGCCCGCGAGCGCTTCCTGCAGGCCGTCGACCGCTCCGGCGTCAAGAACCTCGTGCTGCTCACCGGCGACGTCCACGTGGCCTACGCCCTGGACGTCAAGCGCAACGTCGACGACCCCGGCTCCCGCACCGTGGGCGTGGAGTTCGTCGGCACCTCGATCAGCAGCGACGGCGACGGCGAGGAGAAGCCCTCCAACTGGAACAACCTCATGTCGGCCAACCCGCACATGAAGTTCTACGACGGGCGCCGCGGCTACACCGTCCTCACCCTGGACCGCCACCGCGCCCGCGCCGACTACCGGGTGGTCTCCCACATCACCCGCCCCGGCGGCACCCTGTCCACCGCCGCCTCCTTCACCACCGAGGCCGGCAACCCGGGCATCCGCCCCGCCTGACACCCGCACCGCGCCGAACGCCCCGGCCCCGCCGCCGCGAGGGAGGCGGCGGGGCCGGGCGCTCAGGCGCCGTGGACGAGACGGCCGACGACGGCCGCGGCCTGCTCCGGGTGCTGCTCCAGCCAGGCGCCCAGGTGGTCCCGGACGGCCCGCGCGACGCAGACGCGCACGGTGTCGTCGCCGAGCACGTCCCAGGTGGAGCCGTGGAACTCGGGCCGGTCGAGCTTCACCGACACGACCGCCGTCAGGCCCGCGCAGACCTGCTCGGCGGTCGGGACGGGGTCCGGCGCGGCCGGCAGGAGCCGTTTGCGCGCGTACGCGCCGAGCGCGGCCGCCACCCCGTCACGCAAGCCCGCCTCGTGCGTGCCGCCGCGCGGCGTGGGCCGGCCGTTGGCGAAGCTCCGGATCCTCTCCTCGCCGCGGCCGCGCCACCGCCAGGCCGCTTCCACCGTCCCCGCCATCCGCGGGTCCTCGTCCTCGAAGCCGATGGTGTCCGTGAGAGCGGGAGCCGCGTCCCGGCCGTCGAGGAAGGCGACGAAGTCCCGCGCCCCGCCGGGGAAGCGGAACCGGAGCGACCGTGGCTCGCCCGGGTCGCGCCGGTCGGTCAGCGAGATGTCCAGGACCCGGTTCAGCAGCGCCAGTTCCCGGAAGCGGTCGGCCAGTTCGTCGAACGAGCACTGCGCCGCACCGAAGATCCCGGTGTCCGGCCAGAAGGTGATGACGGTCCCGCTGCCGGTCGCCGGGCCCGCCTCGGTGGGCGGGGCGACCGCGACACCGCGCTCGTACTCCTGCTCCCAGCGGACCCCCTCGCGCCGCACCTCGGCCGTCAGCCGGCTCGACAGGGCGTTGGTGACGGTGGGCCCGACGCCGCAGTGGCCGAGCATCACGTCGTGGCGGCCGCCGCCGAGCCCCGCTCCGGCGTGCATGCGGGTCAGCAGGGCCTCGAGGCCGGGCTCGCCGGCATCCCCCTCGTCGTGGACGGGAACGCCCGGGCCGTCGTCGGCGACGCACACGCCACCGTCGGACCCGAGCGTGATCTCGACGCGGCCGGCGCGGCCTGCCAGGACCTCCTTCACCGCCCGGTCGGCGACCTCGAACACCATCTGGTGCAGGCCGCGTTCACCGGTCGAGCCGATGTACATCCCGGGCCGCCTGCGAACGGCTTCCCGCGCCTCCAGCACCTGGATGCGGGCGGCGTCGTAACTGCTGGATTCCTGGCACACGGTGTCCCCTCCGAAGATGGTCCGGCAGAACTCCACAGCCTAGGTGAATTTCGGAAAAACACCAGGTCAGAGCCGGTCTGTTGACGGCGTGGGCGGGCGCGTGAGCGCCTGCCCGCAGGTGCCTGCCCCAGGGGTCCCGGATGGCCGCCGCAGTGCGGCCACGGCACCGCCGAGGCCGCGCACGAGGCCGTTTCGGGCACCACCGAGGGGCGCTGATTCACTCTCTTTTTTCGTGCGTCGCACGCCACCGGGCGCCACCGCACGCCGCAGCCGACGGCTGCACTGCCGCGCCCCGCGACACCGGGGGAGGCGGCGGGGCCGCTCACCTCCGGGACGCCTCGTAGGCCTCGCGGACGGTCGCGGGGACGCGTCCGCGATCGTTGACGAGGATGCCGTGGGCGCGGGCCCAGCGGCGGATCGGCTCTTCCTGGGGCCGGGGGTCGGGGTCACGGGTGGCGGCGGGCCTGCCGGGGCCGCCGCGGTTTCCCGCGGGGACCTTCTCCAGGAAGTCCGCGGCGCGGTGGAAGAACGCCGACAGCGAGGCGTATACGCCCCCCTCGGGACAGTACGCCTCCGCCCACGTTCCGACGGTTCCGGTGACCGTGTCCACGAACGTCCCGTACAGGCCGTCGCGCTCCGCGGCGACCGGTACCCAGGCGCGGTGCCAGAACGGGCAGTCGGGGTCCTCGGACGGTTCCGCCTCCTCCAGGCCCATCCGGCTGAGGTACACCCGCTGGATGTCCGTCAGGCCCAGCAGCATGTGGCCGCCGGGCAGGGGCACGGCGCAGTCCCGCGTCACCAGGCACGAGGGCATGTCGGGCGGCCCGCCGCCGTCGATGCCGTTCATCAGCAGCCACTGCCGCAGCTCCTGCGGCAGCGTCAGGCCCATGCGCCGTTCGGCCCGGTCGACGCCCTCCCGGCTCCCCGGGCCGCCGAGGGCGGCGAAGACCGCCGGGTCGTGCCGCTCCAGCCACCCCGTCACCCGGCCCCACGCCTGCCGTACGTCCTCGCCCGGCCCGTGCGCCGCCCCGTGCGCCGGAGTTCCGGCCGCGTGCGATTCCTGCTGGTCATCCATGGGGCGACCGTACGCGGGGCCACCGACAGGGGCCGGTCGGACGCCCGACCGGGGAGGTTTCGGCATCGATCGGCCGGTTTGTGATCACGGTTCGGCGACCTTCCGTCGGCCGGTGAATAAATCGGTCCTCCCGGCTCCCCGGCAGCGGTAGGTTTCCCGACGCACATATTCGTGATCGTCACGGGGGATTTCACCATTTCCACTCAGTCTGCCGAGCTGCCCGAGAGCGCTGCGCCCACCGAGCCCGCCTCCGACGCCCCGGCACCCGGTCCGGGCCTGCCCGGCTACGGCGAGGGGCAGCTCGGCTGCCAGCACTGCGGATCCGTCCCGGCCGTGGACGCGACCTTCCGCGGGCACCTGGGCCTCATCATCATCCTGAAGTACCTGAAGACCCGGGGGCCGTTCTGCCGCAGCTGCGGCATCGCCACCCACCGCGAGATGACCTCCGACAGCCTCTGGCAGGGCTGGTGGGGCATCCCCTCGGTGATCGTCAACCCGATCATCATGCTGATCAACATCCCGCAGCGCCTGAAGGTCGACAAGCTGGCGGAGCCGCTGCCCGGCGCGCCCCGCCCGCCGATGGACCCCGGCAAGCCGGTGTACCTGCGGCCCACGATCCTCGGCGTGCTCATCCCGGCGCTCCTGATCACGGTGATCTACCTCGTCGCGAAGCGCGACCCCGACTTCGCCAAGGCCGGCGACTGCATCCACAACAACAACCCGATCGCCGCCGCCCTGCCCGGCCTCGTCGACAAGAACCCCGACGTCGAAGTGGTGCCCTGCTCCGACCCCAAGGCCGAGGCCCGCGTCGTGGGCCGCGAGGAGGACACCAACGACGGCGAGGCCGCGTGCAGGAAGTTCCCCACCGCCGACGGCTACTTCACCTACAAGCGGAGCAGCACCAAGTACACCCTCTGCCTGCAGAGCCTGGAGACCCCGCAGCAGAAGAAGCCGACCACGATCTTCGGCCCCGTCAACCCGTGACCCCGTAGAGCGAGGCCGGGGCACTCGACCCCGCCCGGCGCGACTCCGGCCCTTCGGACGAACCGAAGGGCCGGAACCGTTTCCTGACGCGCCGCCGATGCCCCCCCGGGCCCCCATGGTGCCGCGCACTCACGACGGGGCCGCTGCGGGAGCAGCCCGCGAGGAGAGGGTCAGAGGACCCAGAAGTGCAGGTAGTACTTGTTGGTGCCGGAGTAGGAGCAGTAGGCGTCGCCGGCGTAGGAGTCCCTCATGGCGATGCACATCGACTCGGTGTAGGGGCCCTTCACCACCCAGTGCCCCGGAACCGCGGCCGAGACCGTGTCGGCCCGGGAGGGCGCGGGGGCCGCCTGGGCGGTGGCGGCACCGCCCACCAGCACGGTCGCCGCCAGGGCCAGGCCGGTGAGAAGCAGACGTGCGCGCATGGGCGTTCTCTTCTGTCGCTTCGTGGATGTGTGGGTGTGCCTCGGGCACGGATGAAAGAGTGGGCGCTGCGGGTCGGCGGTGCGGGAGAGGACGTGGCCCTCGATCACTACGCCCGGCCGGGTAGGGCATGCCGTGCGCCTGCCCGCCGTCCGGTGGGACAGCGGGCCCCTTGCGCGTGCGACGGATCGGTGGGGCCGAGCGCGCTCAGCAGCGCACGGTGGCGCCCCCGTTGTCGAGGTAGGCGTTGTACACCCAGCCGAAGCTTCCGCCGCCGACCATACGGACCCAGGTCCACCTGTTGCCGTACCCGTTGACGGAGTAGCACTCGTACTCCACCTTGATCCCATCGCCGATGGTACCGACGGTGGTGCACGCACCGTACGGGCCGGTGTGGACCGCCGCGCCGTCGGACTTGTTGATGGTTCCGGACCCGTTGTCCTTGTCCGTGTGAGGCCAGTAGGCGTTGCCGCAGGTGACCGTGACGCCGGCAGAGGGCGCGGCGGCGGTGGCGGCGGCGCCGGCCGGTGCGGCCGCGGCGCCCACAGCGAGCGTGACACCGACAGCGGTGACCGCGAGAGCACGACGAATACGCATGAACGCCTCCATGGGTGGTTTCTCGATTCGGACGGCCATCAGGCCCGGGGGGACCACCGGTGTTTTTGGGGCCCCGGTCCGCCGCCCTCGGAACCCATCCTGACGGTGCCGGCGGGCGCGGCCCCAGTCCTTTCGGCTGTCGCCGAAACCCCTGTGGTGAGGCCCACTTGAAGCAGTCGTGCGCGACCGGAGACGATGGGCGCCGGGAAGGTGGGCGTCCGAACAGAACCCGGGAGACCCTCACATGCTGCGCATCACGTTCACCCCGCAGGACCTCGCCAAGACCCGGATAGCGGCGACCTGGGGCCCGCTCGGCGAGACGCTACACGCGCTGACGACCCTGCAACAACCGCACAGCCGGGCGTTGTTCGGCGCATGGAGACACGAGGTCCATGCTCGTTCCCCCGCCCGCGTCCATCCGGCCTCCTCCCTCTTCCAGGAGACCGTCCTGGACCTGTTCACCGTCACCGGCGCCTCGTCGTCCGTCGAGGAGGGGATCGAGGCACTGCGCGCGGCACCGGCCGAGCGCCTGCGCACCGAACTCGAGGGGGCCGTCGAGGCGCGGGCCCGCTACTTACGCCGCACGGACCCCTGGGCGGGTGTGGCGTGGGGCGACATCGCGCACGTCCGGGCGGACCGTGAGGAACTGCTGGTGTTCCTCCGTAACGTCCACCGCGTCGCCGTGGCTCCCCACTGGCCGCGGATCCTGCCCCGGCTGCGGGCGGAGCAGACCGCGCACGCGCTCAGGCTCGCCCAGGACGGGCCCGAGGCGATGCTCACGGGACTGCCGCCCGAGTTCCGCTGGAAGCCGCCGACGCTGGAGGTCGGCAGAGGCGCTCTCACGAGCACTGTCGACCTGGAGGGCAGGGGCCTGTTGCTGGTCCCGTCCGCCTTCTGTCAGACCAGGCCGATTCCCTACACCGACCCGATGGACGACCAGGCACCCGTCCTGCTCTTCCTCCCCGTCATACGCGGCGTTTCCGACGTCACCGCACTGCTGACGTCGTCCTGTCGCGGGGTCGACGGCGCCTTGTCCGCGCTCCTGGGCCGCACCCGGGCCCGGACCCTCCACGCCATCGGCGACGGCCCTTGCACCACCGGGCAGCTGGCCGAACGCCTCAGCGCGTCGCTGCCCACCGCGAGTGAGCAGGCCTCCGTACTCCGCCAGGCCGGCCTCATCATCACCACCAGACGCGGCAGTGCCGTCCTGCACACGCTCACCCCCCTCGGCGGCGCGTTGCTCAACGGCCGTCACTTCCACGTCTAGGAGCCGGAGGAACTCGGCACCGGCCGGCTCCACGGGCGTGGTCGGCGAGGAGGGCGGTCAGGTCGGCGAGGGCCGAGCCGGCATCGACGGCGTCGGTGGGGGCGCCCGGGGTACGGGAGCCGGTCAGGCGCAGCGTCGGCGGAATCCGGCGCGGCTGTATCGTCCCGGTGAAACGATCAGTTGCGTTGCGTGCGTGACGGCGGTCTGTCCGGCGGCCGCACCGAAACCGTCCCGGCCGGGCGCGGGACGGCTTTCCGGCTCGAAGAACGAGCACAGAGCCAGGTGCCACCACGTCGGAAAGACGGTCGAACGCGCCGAGTCGATCAAGGAACACCAAACCCGCCGACCTTAGAAACCAAGCTTGGACAAGCCTTATCGCTGCAGCTCAGAAAGCCCTTTCGCGTTTCCGATCACCATCCGGACGCGACCCCGGATGAGACGCGCAGGCTAGTCAAGTCGTACGGGCGTGAGGGCCTCCCGGGCGGCCTGTTCAGTGGCGGCCAGGCTGACCGCGTCCACTTGGTCCGTGTTCTGACCGAGGCTGGGCGTTGGTGAGTACGACACGCTGAGTGCCACGTTGGCGCGCCGGACGAGGACGTGCACGGTGCCACCGGGCTGGTACACGCTGCGGGCTTCGTCGCCGAGGTCGGTGATCGTGCCGGAGTGCGACCTGGGACCGTTGGCAGCGCGTATGTTCAGCGCCTGCTGTTTGCGCGCGCTCGTGGTGGCGTCGGAGCCGAAGGTGCCGTCCCACTTGCCCAGCACGTAGTCGATCACGAGAGTGGTGCCGATCTCCCGGTCGCGCCAGACGCACCGTGAGCCGGAACCGTAGCCGGCGCTGAGGCGTTCGCTCCCGTCGGCAGCCGCATTCGGCGTCAGATGCGCCGCTGCCGTGGCCCCGGCCGTGCACGCCTGCGGCAGCTGCGAAGCCTCGTGTCGCCCCGGCCACCACGGTGCATTCCACGGGCGGTCGGCGACCAGCACGATCGTTGCCACCACCGTCAGCACCACAAGGCTGTTGAGCCCGGGACGGAATGTCCCACGCCACCCCTGAAACGGCCGGGTGGGGCTCGGACCGGTGGTTCCCTGCGCCCGGACCGGCGCCTGAATGGCGGGCGCGGCAGCACCATGAGCCTTGCTGGTCCCCTCGCGCCCCGCCAGGTGGAGGACGGCCGATGCGCCGACCCACACGGCGACAGCCAAGAACAGCATCGCGCTGCCGATCATGTTCTGGCCCTCGAACCAGCTACGGGCCATCAGCAGGAGCAGCACCAGAACCGCCGACGTCAGCAGCTTGAGGCGGGACACGAGTCGCTCGTGCGTCTTGCCGTCCTTGGGTGATAGGTCATCCATCCGGGCTCCTCGTCATCGAGTTGATCAGTGTCGCTGCTTGCCTACCGAGTGCGGACGATTCAGGGGGTCTGTCCAGCCAACTCTTTGTCTCGGTGATCGTTGTCGGGATCGTTCGCGTCTTTGCCGGATGAAAGAGTCCATCCGAGCCGTGCGGGATTCGACTCGTTTCGGTCTGCCCCGAAACGAGTGCGTCGGCAAGGCTCAGCCGCAGGGTGTGGGCGCGGATGAGGAGGACGGCGTGCTACGGGTTCATTTCACCGCCGAGGACCTGGCGCGGGTACGGGTCACGGTGCTGGGGCCGCTCGCCGAGACGCAGCTGAGTCTGCGGACCGTGCAGTGGCGCGACCGCGCGGTGCTGTTCGGCGGGTGGCGCGCGCGGACCGGCCCGCGGATCGGCGCCGACGGGAGGGAGGCCGCGCGGTTCCTCAGCCCGGCCGCCTGCGGAGCACTGGTGGACCTGTTCACCCTGGTGGGCGCGGTGGACTGCGTGGAGGAGGGGATAGAGCGGCTGATCAGTACGCCGACCTCGCGGCTGCGCGCGGAGTTCTCCGTCAAGCCGCGCACGGACGGGTCTGCGGCACCATGGCTGACCGAGGCGATGGACGCCGCCCCGCGGGCGCTGCGGCGGCTGGGCGCCGCCCTGCAGCACTGCCACCACGTCGCGGTCGCCCCCTACTGGCCGCGCATCGACCAGCACCTCCAGGGCGAAGTGGCGCGACGGGGCAGGCTCATGGCACGGGGCGGGGTGGGAGCGCTCCTGGACGGCCTGCGCCCGATGGCCGTGTGGAACCCGCCGGTGCTGGAGATCCCCGGCTACCGGCCGCTGAACCACCCGGAAGCCGACCTCCACCTGTCGGGCCGCTCGTTCGTCCTGGCTCCGTCGGTGTTCTGCGGGCCGGTTCCCCAGCTGTTCGCCGGCTCCGAGGACGACACGGTGGTCATGGCCTACCAGGCACTGCACGACCCGGTCGACGCGGCGGCCCTGTGGGCACCGCCTGCCGGTACCCGCCGAGGCGGTGCCCAGGTGCCGCCGGCCCTGGCCGCGCTGTTGGGCCGCAGCAGGGCGATCGTGCTGTGCGTCATAGCCGACCATCCCGCCTGCACGACGACGCAGTTGGCGCAGCGGGCCGGTATCTCGCCGGCCAGTGCCAGCGAGCACGCCACCACCCTGCGCAAGGCCGGGCTGACCGCCCTGACCCGGGAGCGGAAGGCGGTCCTTCACACGCTGACCCATCTCGGACTCACCCTGCTGAGCACCAACATCCCATCCCCCGAAGCCTCCTGAACGCCGGACGGCACACCGAGGCCGGCAGCGGTGGTCGGGCGGTGGTCAGGTGGCGCCGAGGCGGGTGGCCGCCGCGCCGCAGCCGACGCCGGGCGGACGGGGGGTGATGCCCGCGCAGGGGCCGCAGGTGCCGGGGCGGGGCACCGGGTCGTGGCAGCGGGCGCACTCCGCGTACCGAACTGGCGTGGGCGGCGCGGCAGTCGGGGCGGGCGGCAGCTTGTGCCGCAGGCGGTAGCGGAGCACCGCGACCGCCGAGTGCAACGGGCTGGGCAGGCCCGACAGCAGGCCTGGGCGAGGTCGGCGGCGCTGCTTCCGCGCTCCAGCCACCGCGCGACCAGGGGAGCGGGTTCACGCGCCTCGGCCTCGCCCAGGCGCAGGCGCGGCTCGGGCCGGATCACCCGGAACAGGGTGGCGATCGCCTCACGGAGCTGCTCCCTCGCCCTCCTGATGATTCGTCATTTCCACGTCGGGGAGGGAGGGTTCTTGGTTCCTGTCCTTTGGAGGGGCGTCAGCGAACGGCGGCCGCTTCGCCGGGAACCGGACGGGTGGCACCCGGCGGGGCGAGCTGCGGGGTGTCGTAGACGTGGGTCTCGGTGACGATCGTGCCGTCGGGCATGCGGATCCTCTCGACCCGGTAGTACCCGGCGGCGGTCAGCTCCTTCAGGGCCTTGCGGATCGCGCCACGGCCCTGGGGGCTGGTGTCGGCCATGTGCCGGCCGTCCTCGCGCCGGCCGTCGGGGCGGGAGAGGAGGTCCGCGAGCAGGCCGCGGGCGGTGTAGGAGAGCCGCCGGCACTGCAGCATGCCGTTGGGCAACACGGTGAAGTCGCGCACGTGGGCGCTACGATGAACGCGCATCGGGAGTGGTTGCTCCTGTTGCCGGACCCCGGGGTGTTCCAGCACTGCCGGGGTCGCCTGTCTTCGGTCGATGTCGCGGAACGTGCCACAACGATTACGCGCACAACGGTCGTTCGCGACGAAGGTCAGGCGGCCGGGGCGGGCGTGGGGACGATCCAGAGTTCGGAGGGGCCGTTGATGATGACGGACTCCATCCGGGCCGGCGCCGCCCTGGACGGGTCCAGGACGGCACCGGGGTAGGCGCCGAAGAGCCCGTCCAGGGCCACTTCGGCCTCCAGTCGGGCCAGTGGCGCGCCCAGGCAGAAGTGCGGGCCGTGGCCGAAGGCCAGGTGCTCCTTGTCGGGGCGCGTCGGGTCGAAGTCGTCCGGCCGCTGCGGGTGGACCTCCGGGTCCCGGCCGGCCGCGCCGAAGCCGAGCAGGATCGGTTCGCCCCGCCGGACGACCACGCCCTCGCCGAGGTCGATGTCCTCCAGCGGGTAGCGCAGCGGGATGTGCATCGCCGGGCTCTCGTGGCGCAGGGTCTCCTCGATGACGTCCCCCCAGCCGAGGCCGCCCTCGTGGACCCGGGCCAGGTGGCCGGGGTGGGTGAGGAGAGCCTGGACGGCGCTGGTGATGAGGTTGACCGCGGTCTCGTACCCGGCGCCCAGCATCAGGAAGAGGATGTCGCGGGACTCCTCCTCGCTGCGGCCCGTCCCGCCGCCGGTGCCGACGGCGGCCACGTCGGTGGCGAGGTCGGGCCCGGGGGCGCGCCGTTTGAGCTCCAGCAGGTCGGTCAGCACCACGTTGATCGCCGCCCGGGAGGCGGTCATCTGCTCGGCGGTGGCCGTCGTCGTCAGCAGGGCGTCCATCGACGTGCCGATCCGGGGCCGCATGTCGGCGGGCACGCCGAAGAGGTCGCAGATCACCGTCATGGTCAGCGGGAGCGACAGCGCCCGGCGGACGTCCACGGCCTCGCCGGGGCCCAGGCCGCGGAACGCGCCGACGAGGGCGGCGGTCGTCGCCTCGATCCCGGGCCGCAGCCCGGACACCCGGCGGGGCGAGAAGGAGGGCGCCATCTGCCGCCGCGCCGAGCGGTGTTCGCGGCCGTAGAGGTTGAAGAAGTTCTGCTGGAACGCGATCGGCCCCATCGGCCACCCCTCGGGCACCGAGGCCAGGCCGGGCCAGTGCCTGCGCGGGTCGCGGGAGATCCGGGGATCGCCGGTCAGGGCGCGGATCACCGAGCTGCGGGTCACGGACCAGGCGATGATGCCGCCGGGGAGTTCGACCCGTACGGCGGGCCCGGCGGCGCGAAGCTCCGCGTTCTGCTGGTGGATGCGCCGGGCGGTCATGTCCAGCACCGGGCAGCGGCTGACGTCTGGAGCCATGGCATCGCTCCTCAGGAGCTCTCGGGGGCTCAGGAACTCTCGGGACCTGTCGGGAACTCAGCAACTCTCAGGGACTCTCGGGACCTGTCGGGGGCGCCCCGGTGGACGGTGCCCCGCGGCGGGGCCGGCCTGTCCGGGGCCGGTGCTCCGTTGCGGACCGGGGCCCGTGCTCCGTTGTAGAGGGGCGCGGCGCGGCCGTCAACGGGGCATTGGCCCGTCCGGCGCACCGCCCCGGCGCACCCCCGGCTCACCCCCGGCGCACCTTCGAATCCCGCCCGCCCCGCTCCCGCAGAGCCCGGTGGGTGAGCACCGCCCCCGCCGCGGACAGCACGGCCAGGACGATCCCCAGGACGTGCAGGGCCCCGGTGAACCCGGCCGCCAGCGCCTCCCGCCGGGCCGGGTCCACCTGCCCCTGGACGGCCCGCGCGCCGAGCCGGGCCGCCTCGCCGCCCGGCAGGCCGGGCAGGTGAGCGGCGGTCAGCGTGGTGAGCAGCGCGGCCGCGCCCGAGACCGCGACCGACTCGCCGGTGATCCGCATCGTGTTGAAGACGCCGGCCGCGGCCCCGGCGCGCTCGACCGGCACCGTGCCCACCGCCGCGTCGTCCATCACCCCGAACGCCAGCCCCACCCCGGCCCCGAACGGCAGCAGCGGTACCGTCAGCGCCGCCCACCCCGCGCCGCCGCGCACCGTGACCAGCAGCAGGGCGCCCAGCGCGATCAGCGCCGAGGCGCCGGTCAGCACCGTACGGACGGAGAACGCCGCGGCCAGGCGCCCGGCCGGCAGCGGCAGCAGCAGGACGGGCACCGTCAGCGGCAGCAGGAGCAGACCACTGGTCAGCACGGAACGCCCGCCCACCCCCTGGAGGTAGGCGGGCAGGTAGACCAGCAGCACCACGAAGCCGAGGGTCACGGTGAACGGCTGGCACACGACCGCGAGGAACTCGGGCCGCCGGAACAGCCGGACGTCGAACATCGCCCGCTGCGCCCGGCGCAGCTCCACCACCGCGAAGGCCGCCACCAGCAGGGCCGCGCCGGCCAGCGGCAGCAGGGTGCCCGGCGCCGTCCAGCCGGTCGGCGCTGAACCACCCCGGCACCGGGCCGGCGCCGGGCCTCCCGTCACCCGGCTTCACCCACGGTCGCCCGGGCGGTGGACGCTGAGGTCGCCGTAGGCCCGCAGGGCGCCGGCCGGGTCGCCGGGCTGGTCCCGCAGAACGGCGTCCAGGAAGGCGAGGGTGGCCGCGGCGACGACGCGCGGGCTCTCGGTGCGGCCCAGGGAGCCGACGAGCGAGGGCACGGGCGGCAGGTACAGGGGGCCGTCCATGAAGGTGAGATGCGCGGTGCCGGGGACGGTGAGCCGGTAGCTCGTCGCGGTGCTGGACCCGAGCGCCTCGGTGAGGCGGGGCAGGTAGCGCGGGTCGGTTCCCGGGGTGAGGGCCTGGGTGAGTGCGAGCGTCGGCCGGTCGAGGGCGGGTGCGGTGGGGCCGTGGGGGTAGCCGTCCAGGTCGACGACGGCGCCGAACCGGCGGTCCTGCCGGGCCGCCTGCAGGGCGGCGGCGCCGCCCATGGAGTGGCCGCTCACCGCGACCCGCCCGGTGTCCAGGCGTCCGGTCAGCGGGTCGGCGATCCCGCCCCGGTCCAGGGTGTCCAGCCGGGTGAGGACGAAGCCGAGGTCGGCGGCCCGCACCGCCGTCCAGCCGGCCGCCAGCTCGTCGTCCTTGTCCCGGTCGCCGCTGGAGGCGGTCTCGGTGGTGATCGTCCGGCCGTCGGCGAGGACGACGGCGGCGGAGTCGTACGGGTGGTCGAGGGCGGCGACCACGTAGCCGTGGCTGGCCAGTTCCTCCGCCCAGGCGGTGTTCTGGGTGCGCACCCCGCCCGACCCGGGGGAGAACAGCACGACCGGGAACCGTTCGCCACCGCCGGCCACCGGGGCGTCGAAGACCGAACGGCTGCGGGCCCGCGGAACACCGTCGACCAGGAAGCCCGGCAGGCCGACGCCGCGGGCGAGGGCCTCGGAGACGGTGCGCGCCTCGCGCTCGGTGCGTCCGAGGTACTGGGCCCGCCGCGTGCCCGCGGGGCTCTTCCGCGCGGGGTACCAGAGCTGGACCACGACGGTGCGCAGGTCGTTCGGATCGGCGGTGAAGGTCTCGGGGCGGCGCGGGTCGGTCCACTGCACCACGCGGGTGCCGACCGCGAAGGCGCCCGACGGTTCGGGGAACACGGGTACGGGAAAGGCCCAGGCGGCCACCGGGCCGGTGGCGATCAGGCCGGCGCAGGCCACCGATCCCGGCAGCGCCAGCCACCAGCGGGCCCGCCACGCCGGCCGGCCGGTACGGCGCCGCAGCAGGGCGGAGAGGGCGAACGGCGCCGCGAGGGCGGCGCCGGCCAGGACCGGCAGCAGCTGCCAGCGGATCCCCGTCACGGCCAGCGCGAGCGCGGACGGCACGAGGAGCGCCCCCGCCGCGATCGTCACGCGCGGGCGGGCGGCGGGGGGAAGCCAGCGCGCCACCACCAGCGCGACGGCACCCAGCAGGGCGAGGATTTCCAGGGGGGACATGGGCAGTCCCGCGATGTTCTCGGTCACCCGGCCATGCTCGGCGCCGGGCGTGCGCCGCCGCATCGATCACGGGTCGCCGCCGTGGCCGACCGGGGTCGCAAACCGCTGAACCTCCCCGTACGACCGCAGCAGTAGTCGAGCACACCGGACCGGCGGCCGCACTGCGACCACGGGAGGTATCGGGACTCCTCCTGCGGGCGTATCCCGGCCCGGCGCGATCAGACGGTGGACTCATGTGCCGCGCGGGCCGGCGGCCTACCGTGAGCAGGGCCGCGGTACGTGCCGGGGCGGCGGTGGTGCGTGCCGGGGCGGCGCGAGGCGTACGGCCCCGTGCCCGACCCGGAACCGGCTGTCCGCGGCGGTGGCCCCGGCCGGGGCCACCATGACGCCGAATCGACAGGGACGTGCGATGACCGAGGCGGCCGCGGAACCCGGCCAGGCCCACCGGAACCAGGTGCCTGTACGGGTGCGGGTGCGGGCGCGGTGGGCGAGGACCGCCCTACGACTGACGCAGTACGCCGACCTTGCCCGCGCACGAGCGGCGCGACCGGTGAAAGCCGCCGGGCGCTGGGGCTCCCGGCTGCCGCCCGCGGTACGGGACGCGCTGCTGCCGGCGCTCCTGCTCCTCAACGTCACGACCACGCGCCCGCCGCACGAGCTGCCGGTGGCCGTGGCCCTCACCGCCGCCCTCGCGCTGCCCCTGCTGTGGCGGCGCCGGGCCCCGCGCACGGTGTTCGGCGCGGTGGCGGCCGCGGCCCTCGTCCAGTGGCTGACGGGCGTCCAACTGCCCGCCGATGTAGCCCTGTTGGTGGCCCTTTACACGGTGGCCGCCACCTCGGGCCGGCGCGGCGCGCTCGTCGCCGGCGCCCTCGTGGAGGCGGGTGCCCTGCTGGCCTGCCTGCGCTGGGCGACGGAAGGCGCGTTCCTGACCCCGTTCGTCGCGGTCACCGCGATGGTCGTCGCCGCCGCCGTCCTCGGCGTGAACGTGCGCACCACGCGCGCCTACCTCGCGGCCCTGGAGGAACGGGCCGCCCGCCTGGAGCACGAACAGGAACAGCAGGCGCGACTGGCCGTCGCCGAGGAAAGGACCCGCATCACCCGGGAGATGCACGACATCGTCACCCACAACCTGTCCGTCATGGTCGCGCTCACCGACGCCGCCGTCTACGCCCAGCACCGGTCGCCCGACAAGGCCACCACCGCGATGCTCCAGATCTCCGAGACGGGCCGCCAGGCCCTGACCGACATGCGGCGCTCACTGGGCGTCCTGCGCACCGACGAACCGGACGCGCAGCGCCACCCGCTGCCCGGCATCGCCCAACTGGAGGCCCTCGCCGACCAGATGTGCGCCGCCGGACTGCCCACCCGCCTCGACGTCCACGGCGGCCACGCCCACATCCCCGCCACCGCCCAACTCACCGTCTACCGACTGGTACAGGAAGCCTTGACCAACACCCTCAAGCACACACCCGCCGGCACCCGCGCCACCGTCCGCATCCACTGCTCGACCGCGGCCGTCACCGTGGACGTCACCGACAGCGGCCCCCGCCCGCCGCATCCGCGTCCCGCCGCCGCACCGTCCGGCCACGGCATCCCCGGCATGCGCGAGCGCTCGGCCGCCTACGGGGGGACATTGCGGGCCGGACCGCTCCCGGGCGGCGGCTGGGGAGTCCACACCCGCCTGCTGCTCGACAGCGGCGAAGCGGCGCGCGCATGACGATCCGCATCCTGATCGCCGACGACGAAGCGCTGCTCCGGATGGCCTTCAGCACCGTCCTGGAGGCCCAGCCCGACATGGCACCGGTCGGCGAGGCCGCCGACGGCGCCCAGGCCGTACGCCTCGCCCGGGAGCTGCGCCCCGACGTCGTCCTCATGGACGTCCGGATGCCCGGGACCGACGGGATCGAGGCGACCCGACAGGTCGTCGCGGCCTGCCCGCGGAGCAGGGTGCTCATCCTCACCACCTTCGACCTGGACGAGTACGCCTTCGCCGGACTCAACGCCGGGGCCTCGGGCTTCCTGCTGAAGAACGCCCGGCCCGAGGAACTGCTCACCGCGATCCGCAACGTCGCCGCGGGCGACGCGGTGATCTCCCCGCGGATCACCCGCCGCCTGCTGGAGAACCTCCGCCCGCACATCCCCGACGGCCGCGGCCCCGAGCACGACGAGCGGCTGGGCCGGCTCAGCGCCCGCGAACGCGAGGTGCTCGTCCAGGTGGGCCGCGGCCTGTCCAACGCGGAGATCGCGGCCACCCTGTACCTCGCGGAGGCGACCGTGAAGTCCCACCTGGGACGGATCCTGCAGAAGCTCGAACTCCGCGACCGGATCCAAGCCGTGGTCCTCGCCTACGAAAGCCGCCTCGTCCACCCGGCCTGACCCCGCAGCCCCGCCGCCGCGTGGGGCCGCCCGCCCTCCACGCCCCTTCGCCCTGGTCCGCCCAACCCGCCGGGCCGCGCGCAGGAAGTCGGCCCCGCCGACTTCCTGCGCTCTGGCTCGGTGGGGTGGGGTGGGGTGGGGCCGGGCTGTTGCGGCGGGGCCGCCCCGTCGATCCAGGCTTGAACCCGCGCCGCGCAGGAAGTCGGCCCCGCCGACTTCCTGCGCGGCCGGGGCCGGGGGCGGCATCCGGGCGGCTCCGGGGACGGGGAGGTTCGACGCAGGGGCCGCGGCAGTGCCGGTGTGCGGGCCGTCGGATCGGACGTAGGAGGCGGGGCGGGGTCCACGGGCGTCCTTCCCGCCTCCCCGAAGCCGTCTCGGCGGTGCGACGAACGATTCCAACTCCGCTGAACTGACGCCGACTTGACGGGGTCGTGCCTACCATCGAGCTGCGCTGGCGCGATGGGGGAGCCAGGTGCGCCGGAATCCGGTGCCGGGGGCGGTCGGGGCCGCGGTCGTCCGGCAGGCGACGATCGTGGTGGTGGCGAAGGCACTGCCGCCGTTGGATCCTGGGTGGTTCCCGCAGTTGGGGCCGACCGTGGCCAACCTGGCCGGCGCGATGGTGGTGCTGGTGCTGCTCCGGGCCTGGGGTCTGCTGGCGGTCGGCGGGGTGACCAGCCTTGGGGTGACGGCGCGTTGGGTGGTGCTGCTGCCGGTGGTGGTGCTGGTGCACGCGCTGTCCGACTACCTGGAGATCTACTCGCCGGGGAAGACGGCCGACTGGCTGCAGGCGTTGGGCGTGGTCGTCGACCTGGGGTTGGGGCTGCTGCTGCTCCGGGCCCTTGCTGTTCCGGCGGCCGGCACCGTCGGTCCGCCGAAAGCCACCTGAAGGCACCGGCGGTGCGGCCGGTGCCGCTCTGCCCCCGGCGCCGGAGCGGTGCCGGGGGCGGCCGTGCTACCGGCGGCCGGTGGTGCGGGTGCGACGGGGGAGGGGACGACGGCCGGTAGGAACGCGCCGGTGTTGCCGTAGGCGTACCCGACCGGCAGTTCGCCGTTGTAGGCGAGGGCGAGTGCGAAGCCCGGTTCGGCGGCGTGCCGGTCGGGGCGCTCGGGGAACGGTGTCTCGGTGGTTCGACAGGTGCAGTAGGTCATCGGGGAGTTCCGGGTCGGCCGTGCCGCCATCGCAGGCACCTCTGGCAGGACGGCGCCGACCCGGCCCGAACCTTTCTGGCAGGAGGGCCTGCGGTTCGGACGCCGCCGGGCCGCAGCGCGGTGGCACCTTCGGGCAGGGTCAGCCACCAAGTGAGGTAGGACGCCGGCGATTGGCCAGCCCCCTGAGACAGGGCTGCGCTGCTATGCGTCAGTTGACGGTTTTAGGTGAGCTTGCCGAATTGTTGTGAGGGCCACTTGCGTTCATTGTCGTGGCTAGGTGGTATGCAAGATGATGGGTGGGCCCCGGCGGCTGATTCGCCAGGGCCCACCCATCCGTCATTCACCCGTTACAGCTGAACCGGGAACTCATGTGCTTTGACGGCGTCAAGGAACGCCTGGAACGCCGCGGGGGTGAACTCCAGGACAGGGCCGCGCCGGTGCTGCTTGGTGTCGCGAACCGGGATGATGCCGGCCGGGGTCCGGCCGACCTCGACGCAGTTGCCGTTCTCACCGGCCGAGTAGCTGGACTTGGCCCAGCTGTAGCCGCCCTGGTCGAGGGTGGTGCCGTCGTGCATGGTCATCCTCTCAGTTATCCCCAACTCGCACTGTTCGTCAGGGTTGCCTGCAAGTATGACCGCGACGCCTGCGGGTCGAGCGCCTGGGACATAAGGACCTCAAACTGGCGGTTTCGACGGGTGAGATTCGCGAAGCGGTCCGCGAACGTCAGGTTCTGTTCGTTGTCGGCGGCGAGGTCTGTCAGCGGGGGCGGCCGTTGCGGAGCGTGGTGACGTCCGGTTCGCAGCCGTTCAGCACCACCCGGTGGGCGGACGGTGCTGGTTTCCGCTCCGGGCGGGGGCGGCGGGCCGGCGTGACGTCCGAGCCGGCACGGCGCAGGCCCGGACCGGGGAGCGGTCCGGGCCTGCGGGGGCCGGGCGGAGGCTCAGACCTCGCCGAACTCGCCGCTAAGAACAGCGGCAACGAACGACACCCAGGCCTCGGCCGGGAAGACGAGAGCCGGGCCCTGAGGATCCTTGGAGTCACGGACCGGCATCAATGCACGAGAGCCACGCGCAACCTCAAGGCAGTCGCCGCCTTGCTGGCTGTACGTCGACTTCACCCACGAAGCGGTAGTCAAGTCGAAATCAGCCATGAGAGTCCTTCCGAGCGTGGAGTATCAATTCGAGGGTCGCCGACTCGGCCAGCGCCCCTACCTGGAGGCGATCGTATCTCCTACGCCAGTCGCGGAGCCTGTCGTCATCACGTTCAACGTGCCCTCGCCCCTCAGACTCAGAGTAGCCAAACAGGGAGCCATCGGGGAGCGTCAGCAGCCGCATGGGCAGGGCGAACGGCCTGTGCTCTCCCATGCTGAACGGCGCTACCTGAAGTACCACACGCCCCTGTTCGTAGAGCTGTTCAAGTTGCTCAAGCTGTTCCCGCATGACCTCGGGGCCACCGATGATCCGCCGGAGGCAGCTCTCGTCCATGACGGCATGGATGAGCGGCGGATCACGTCGCGCCAGGGCCTCCTGTCGTGCGAACAGAAAGGTCAGCCTCTCTTCTGCTTGCTTGGGAGTGATGTCCCTTCGACGAACATCTGCCCTTGCAAGAGCCGCTGCATAGGACTTCGTTTGGAGCAAGCCGGGGATGATGCCGAGTTCGAAGATCCGGATCTCACTGGCCCGCGTCTCATTGGCCGCGTACTCGGGAAAGCCCTCCAGCAAGGCCGAGTGCTTGGCCTGGAGCCACATCAGCAGCAGGGTTCCGCCCGTCTCAAGCACCCGATCGGCATCACGTGCGAACTTCTCGCTTGGCGGGGTCCGGCCAGGAGGAGCAAGTTCAGCGTAGGAGACGTAGGAGGGATCGACCCCCAAGCGCCTGGCCAGCTGGGCTTGCGTGAGGCCAGCAGCCTTACGTGACCTGCGAAGTTGCACCCCGAAGGGTGCCCATGGACCTGATGTTGGATCAAGCTCTTTGATGTTCACTGATCTTCGCCTACTTGCCGAGCATCAACTTCAAGATTCAGATCGAGTTCCGATCGTAGCGGGAGAGGGGCCACTATGGCTACGCCCGGTGATGCACCGGGAGCACAGAGCAACCGGCGGAGGTCTCGTGTGTCACACGCGGAATCCCGAGAATCGGTTTCAACTCCACCAATTTGTAGCGGACTTCACCGGCTCTGAGGGCAGCGATCCGCCGAGCGCATCTTCGTGGAGGTCGCACCCGGGAACGCCTACCGCCCGACCGTCGACGGGTGGCCACTGCCGCCCGCCATCAATTCCTCTTACCTGGAGCAGAGTTGAGCAGGACCCGCATCATGAGCAAGCCCCCGGCCCGCCGGTCGGGTCAGCAGATCTTCGCCCTGCGCGAGGACCCCGACGGATCGGGCGAACTCTCCGCCCTCCTCGTCGATCCCGTCTACATGGACGGCCTCATCCTCCCCGGCGGCAGCGCCGAGCAGGACGAGCTCCCCCACCTCGCGGCCCGCCGGCACCTCGAAACCGAGACCGGCCTCGTCCTGCCCCTCCGCACCATCCTCGCCATCGACTACATGCCCGCCGCCGAGTTCCCCGAGGGCCTCAACCTCGTCTACGCGGGCGGGAAGCTCACACCCCAACAGGCCACCACCGCCACCCACCACCGGCCCCCGGAGGAACTGCGCGCCCTCCACTGGGTCCCCCGTCACCAACTCCGCGACCTCATGGCCGACGAGCAGTGCCGCCGCGTCGAGGACGCCTGGGACGCCTGGGAGCACGGCGACGGCCTCCCCCTCCTCGTGCGGGGCGTCCCGGTCCCGGTCGCCTGATCAAGCGCCCGGCCCGACGGCGACACCACGGGGCCGGACCTCCGTGAGTGCGGTCCGGCCCCTTCTCCAGCAGCACGCGTTCAACCCCTTGAGGTCCCCCATGCTCAAAACCCACCGCCGGCCCCGCATGTTCGTCGCGCGCCTCGACTCCCGGGCCGAATCCACGCCCCTGGCGCGCTACCTGCTCCGTGCCTACCTCTCCGGCCTCCCCTCCGGCGAGCGCTACGCCGACACCGCCGAGCTGCTGCTCGGCGAGCTGTTCGCCAACGCCGTGCAGCACTCCGATGCCCCCGACGACTGCCACATCGAGATCCGCTTCGCCCTCGTCAACTCCCGTCTGCGGCTGGAGGTCCACGACGCCGGAAGCGGCCGCCCGTCCCTCCGTGTCGCCTCGCCGGACGACGAGCGCGGGCGCGGGATGTTCCTCGTCGACGAGCTCGCCGAACGCTGGGGCAGCGCCAACCGCCCCGGCGGCACCGGCAAGTACGTCTGGGCCCTCGTCGCCCCCATCCCCTACGCCCCGGCCCTCGTCATCGCCTGAAAGTCCGAACCCCCATGCACCTCGCCACCCTCGCCACCCTCGCCGGCCACGCCCTCTCCCGTGGCCGGACCCCCGCCGAGACGTACGCGCTCCTCGCCCGCCGCACCCGCGAGCCGGTGCCCTCGGCCCGCGCCGTCTGCCTGGCCCTGACCATCCCGCTCGCCGAGACCGTCCGCCGCCTCGACGAGTGCCACGACGCCCTCCTCGCCAACCCCCGCCCCGGCTCCGAGACCGACACCGGCGAACTCCTCGAAGCCCTCGGCGTCTTCGACGTCCCCGCCTCCCTCACCGACACCGAACTCGCCGTCGTCGACCACTTCCTCACCGCCATCGACGCCATGGGCGGCATCCGACCCGGCCACCAGCACGGCCTCACCCGCTGGTTCACCACCGGCAACCTCACCGCCGCCTACCTCTCCCTCGCCGCCGCCCGCCCCCTCGCCCGCACCGGCAACCCCGTCACCTACTGGACCGCCCTCGTCACCGCCGGCGAACTCCTCACCACCACCCCCAACCCCGACACCCGCCTCACCTACGCCCTCACCCACTGCCGCACCCAAGCAGCCAGTACCTGAATTCCGCGCCGTGCACAGGAAGTCGGACCCGCCGACTTCCTGTGCAGCGTGGCAGGAGCCGAGCGCGTTCACCGTCGCGCATCCGCGAGCAGCGCCCGAGCTTGACTCTGTCGGTGATCTTGGATGACCGGGCTCAGGTGCCAAGGGTTCGGCAGGACTTCGGCCGGGGATGTCGTGCTCGTCCGGGTAGGTCGGGAAGGCGGTCGGCGGTCTCGATGACGGGGTTTCGTCTCGGTGACACGTGCGGCGAACCCCCTTCCAGCTGATGATGTGCCCGCGGGGGACGTAGCGAGCCGTCGTGTCGTGGGGGAAGACGATCGCCGAGGCGGAGGGTGGCAGGCTGCCGTCGCCGGCGGTGCGCCGGCGCAGGCGGCCTGCCCTGCCGCGGTAGTAGTTCTGCACGAGGATCTCTGCCGCGGAGCCTCGGCCTGTGGGCCGGGGCGGTACTCCGACTCGTGCCGCTGGAGGTGCTCCGTCAGGCGGCAGGCGTCGTTGCCGGCAGCGAGGATCCTGGTCCTGGGCCGGGTGGGGTTCTTGCCCGGACGGGCCGGGCGTCCGTCGCGCGGGTACCAGCCCGCGAAGCCCCGTTGCACCACAGCCCGTCCAGCCGGCCTCCGACCCGCATTGCGGTCGTGCCGACGGGGTTGCTCGACCGCGCGATCCGAGCGGTCGGAGAAGGGACTTGATCACCGGAGCCGGGGTGGAGCGACAACTGACACCTCAACAACTGCACGGTCTTCGATCAGCCCCGAGCATGCCCGCTGATCACGTCGGCACCGGCGCGTCCGGTCCCGGCGCCCTCGGTCAGGTCCTCGGGTCAGGCACCCGACCGAGGGTCCGGGCGGAGCCGGCGGATCAGCGGAGCCGCCGGGGGCGCCGGATCAGGAGACGCGCTTCAGCTGCCAGGCGTTGTTGTTGAAGCTCGGGTTCGACCAGGCGACGCAGCTGCTGGTGTAGTAGGAGCCGGTCTGGACCCATCCCGCGGGCGGGTAGGTGGTGGAGCAGGCCTGGACCACGGTGCCGACGGGCAGTCCGGTGAGCTGCTTGATCTGCTTGATGTTCGGGCTGAAGCTCTGCGTGCCGCAACTGCTGCTGTAGCCCCAGTTCACGTCGACGAAGCCGGCCGGGGTGACCACGCTTGCGCACGAGGTCGTGACGTCACCCGGGGCGGCCTGGGCGGGCGCGGCGGCCAGGGCGAGCATCGCGGCGGTAGCGGCGACGGCCATACAGGTGGTACGAAGGCGAATCATGGGTGAGGCTCCTTCTGGTCGGGGGTGGCCGGTCAGGCCGTGGAGCCATTCCTATGGTTTGATCGCCGGTTTCGGATAGCGACTTTCAGGCCTAAAGATCCAGCGCGCAGAGCGGCGGCCAGGACGCGCGGGAAGGCGGGAGCGGGAGAACGGGACACGCGGGGAAGGCGGGGGTGGGCCCGGACCGGGTC